>JAQUQS010000015.1 GCA_028715965.1 Candidatus Omnitrophota bacterium
ATGCTGTGGCCTTAGGCCACAGAACTCGTGTACGGGATATCTGCCGGCCGCAATGACCCGTAGGAGCGATATGGAGAAAAGGCAAGGCCGCATAACTGCGAAGCTCCACCGTCCATAAAACGCGCATTCGCGCGTAACCCTCTATGCGTGGTGTTCAGTGGCTGTGTTTTGTCTGGTCGTATAGTTAGTTCTTTTCTGGCAATCGGGATCGACAGCGCCTACTGCGAACCGTTACGTGATCCAAGTTGAATAAAACCCGTCTCAGACGTGCCTGCGGCTCAAACAAGCCTGTCGGCGAGCTATGAAAAATAAAAAACCCCCATGAAGGGGGTTTTTGTTTTTATGGCGTCCCCGGACAGACTCGAACTGTCGCTTCCGGCTCCGGAGGCCGGTACTCTATCCATCTGAGCTACGGGGACAAAAAACTAACGCGCACATAACGTATTGTGGAACATTATACTGTTTTTTCTTCCGTATGTAAATCGTAAGGATCACACAATGCCGAAAAATCAAAAATCGTGTTATTCTATGAACCGCGTAGAATTTGGACTACAGAACGTTGATGCTCGGAAACCCTTATATCCACTAAATGATATTGACAACGCCGGTGAAATTTAGTAATATCTCTCTTATGGAAGTTTTGTCCAACTTAACTAAGGAGGTAGTTGATGAACAAGGCTGAATTTATTGAATCCGTATTCAAAATGGGTGGATACGAAACGAAAGCCGAAGCGGGCAGAGCATATGATACCGTCGTAGGCGCTCTCGCGACCCGTCTTTCAAAAGGCAACGCGAAAGAAAGAGTTATTCGTCTTCCTGAGCTGGGCACTTTCCAGATGAAGACAAGGAAAGCAAGGAACGGCAGAAACCCGCAGACCGGAAAAGCCATAAAGATACCGGCTAAAAAAGTTGTGGCGTTCAAGGCTGGCAAGGGTCTTTCTGACAATCTCTAATATCGTCAAAAAGGCATTCAGACGGTCCCGTCATTTAATGGCGGGACCGTTCTTTTTTCTGGGATAGGTGCCCGGTTCGAAAGCCGGATACTAACAGCTGGACTTTTATGGGGCATAATGTATAATAAAAAAGCCGGTAAATCAGAGCAGTATAACAGGATATGGATATGATAACTGTCAGCAAAATAGCAAAATTCCTTGGGGCCGAGGTGGTCGGGGACGGCACCACGGTCGTAACGGGCATGGAACTGAGCGATATCGCCTCGAAAGGTGATATAACCTTTGCGGTGGACGATAAAGCGCTGGAAGCCGCGGGCAAAAGCGAGGCTTCCTGTGTTATCACTTCATTGCATGTTGAGACTTTCCCTAAAACTGTGATCAGGGTCAGGGACATTAAAGAAGCCATGACCGTGTTATATAACGTGATGATGGAGATCCTCCCGCCGAGGACCGGAGAGGTCCACCCAACAGCTGTCGTAGCGGATTCGGCTTCCATTTGTGATGGAGTGGGGATCGGGGCGCACGCTGTCGTGGGCGAACGCGTAAGAGTGGGCAAGAACACCCAGATCGGTCCGAATTGTTCTATTGGGGATAACGTATCGATAGGGGAAAGAACTGTCATCAACCCGAACATTACTATATATCCGAATACCATTATAGGGAAGAACGTTATCATACATTCGGGGACGGTCATAGGCGCGGATGGATTTGGCTACCTCCCGAAGGATGGTAAGATCTACAAGGTCCCGCAGATGGGACGTGTTGTGATAGGGGATGACGTCGAGATAGGGGCCGATACGTGTATTGACAGGGGTACGTTCACTGACACGGAAATAGGCTGTGGAACGAAGATTGACAACCTGGTGCAGATCGCCCATAACGTAAAAATAGGGCGGAATGTCCTGATAGCCGCCCAGACAGGCATAGCGGGGAGTTCTATTGTCGGGGACAATACCATGATGGGAGGGAACGTGGGAGTGGCCGACCACGTCATCGTGGGCAGGAACGCCAGGATAGCCGCTAAATCCGGGGTAACAGGCAGGGTCGACGAGGAGAAGGTCGTTATGGGATATCCTCATCGGGAGATAAAGGATTTCAAGAAGCTGTTCGCCATAGAGAGCCTGCTCATCAAGAACAAGAACAAGCTCATCAAACTTTTAAGGTCTTTGCCTGACGAAAAAGAATAGTTTCTCGGGAAAGGAAAAAGAGGTCATGATAATACTTACGGGTGGTGCCGGGTTCATAGGGAGTTGTTTCCTCTCGAAACTCAACCAGGAGGGCGTAGAGGATATACTCGTCGTGGACCATCTTGATAGTTCGGAAAAGTGGCGCAATCTGGCAGGTAAAAGTTTTATCGATTACGTGCAGAAAGATGATTTTCTCCGGATGGTCCAGGAGCGTAAACTGCCGCGTCCAAAAGCGGTAGTACATATGGGTGCCTGTAGCTCGACGACATGTACCGACGCGGATTATTTCATCAAGAACAATTATGAGTATTCCAAGGTCCTCGCGGAATGGACGCTCAAGAGCAAGGTGCCGTTCATTTACGCGTCATCCGCCGCAACTTACGGTGACGGCAGCGCGGGATATAGCGACAAGGTGGATTCCATAAAGGGACTGAAACCGCTGAATATGTACGGACTTTCCAAACACATGTTCGATATGTGGGTGCTTTCCAGCGGGCTTATAGGCAAGGTTACCGGGATAAAGTTCTTCAACGTATTCGGGCCGAATGAATACCATAAGGGTGACATGATGAGCGTTATCTGTAAGAAGTTCCGACAGGTGCGGGATAAAGGCAAGATAACGCTGTTCAAGTCATATGATCCGGAGTATGCCGACGGAGAACAAAAAAGGGATTTTATATATATCAAGGATGTCGTGGATGTTATGTATCATCTCTTGAACAACCCTGATAAGACCGGGATCTTCAACCTTGGCACGGGTAAGGCCCGAAGCTGGAATGACCTCGCGGGGGCGATGTTCGCGGCGCTGGGGAAAGAACCGGTCATCGAGTATGTCGAAATGCCGGAGGACATACGCCCAAAATACCAGTACTTCACTCAAGCTGAGATGGCCAGGCTCAAAGGGACCGGGTATTCGAGAACTTTCCGGGAACTGGAAGACTCGGTAAAAGATTATATTGGCTATCTTTCGAAAGAAGCGTATCTTTAGCGTGTATCAGGGGTGGCTGGTAAAGCTTTTGGTGGTCGGGTCGAATATGGTTATGAGGTTCCTGCCTTTTTCCTTTGATTCATAAAGAGCGTGGTCGGCTTCGCTTATCAGGTATTCCGCCTTATAGTCCTCATGCCCGTTATATGATGAAACTCCCATACTCATTGTAACATGCACCTGCGTGTGGTCGAATTGTATGGCGGTATGTTCGACATCGCTTTTTATGCGCTCCGCTATGTCGATGGCGCGCTCCGTGAGCTGCCTGAGCCTCGTCGCGACCGCTGAAGCGTGTTCCATGGAAGATTCCACGAGAAGTATGGCGAACTCCTCTCCGCCATATCTGGCCACTATATCCGAAGACCTGACGTCGGTGGATACGATGCCAGAGACGGTTTTCAAGACCATATCCCCGCAAAGATGGCCATACGTGTCATTGAATTTCTTAAAATGGTCGATATCGCACATTATGAGGGAGATCGGGCGTTTATATCGCTGTGAACGGGTCACTTCGCGTTGCAGGAACTCCTTGAAGTATTTCTGGGTATATAATCCCGTAAGACCGTCGTGCACCGCGCGATATTCGGCTTTTCTTTTCTCATGCTCTATAACGGCGCTGTATTCCCGGAAAACAAGGACTGACAAAAGCAGTACCAGCATTATAGCGAAAGATATACGCGTTACCAGCAGCATATGGTCGTACTCGCTCATTCCTTTCTCGTATTCTTTGTTTATATCGTAGACCATAAGGGTGCCCACGTCCCTGTTCTCGTACTTTATGGGATAAACATACTCGGCGCTAAGGATGTCCAGCTCTTTTACGTCGTTCAAAACGCTGTTCATCGTGCCATTGTCGTCCTGGTAAACGAAGTTCACGCTAAGGAACGGGATATCGTTGTATTTATTTATAAAGGACGTAATATTCCCGATCGTGGGGATAGAAACCTCTTTTTTAAAGCTCTGGTATATGGAAGAAGCCAGACGTTCGGCCCTTTCCAGGTTATATCTTGTGGGTTTTTCTATAAAATAGCTGTACATGATGGTCCCCTGGCGATTCAACAGGAAGTTGAACAGGAACCAGCTGAGTACCGAAAAGAGGACCAGGTATCCTACGAAACGGGTCTTTAGGAAAGATATCTTCATTATGATCTATGTTTCTGCCTTTCTTGGAAAAGTTATTATAAGTATATATCTTCAAGGGTAAAAATGCAAAGATCGCCCGATCCTTATATGATTTGAAAAATAAAGGCTTATATGCTATATTTTCCATGAAAACCGAAACCGAAAGGAGCGCGGGTTTATGGATATACAATATACCTCGAAAGACATCATTGAGATGGCCATACAGGCCAAGGCGAGGGGGGTGGATCTTTATCTGGCTCTCGCGCGTAATAGTGAGAATTACCATGTCGGTAAGCTTTTTACCGAGTTCGCGAAGGACGAGCAAAAACACAAGGTGCAACTTGAGAAAATACTGGACTCGGTCCGAGGGAAGAAGGAAGAGGCGTATCCGGGAGAAAGGGCCATGTACCTTAGGTCGCTCGTGGATACCAATACCTTCAACTGCGACAAGACCAGGAAACAGCTTTTAGAGACGACCGTGAGCGAGGAAGACGCCCTTCGCGCGGGGATAACGTTCGAAAAAGACCTGATGCTTTTTCTTCATGAACTTAGGCAACACGCGGATGCCCAAGGAGCCAGGACGATAGATGATCTCTTGGATGAAGAGATAAACCATTTGGCTAAGATGTTCCACTTCAGGGAGAAGGTGGACGGCAAGAGTTGAACGCTCTTATGGCGTGATCTCCGCGGGCATCATTCGTCTTACGGAATTTATCAGGAACACATGGTCCGCCCCCAGGATATCTTCCTTGTAAAGTATCGCTGTCTTGAGCGGGATTTTCCCGGAATCCATGAGATATTTCCTATAAACTCCGGGCAGGACGCCGGAAGATATCGGCGGCGTCAGGAACAGCCCGTTCTTGTTCACGATAATATTGGTTATGGCCCCTTCGGTCACTTCACCGTCTGTATTAGTGAAGATAACGTCAAAAAAACCCAAAGTCCGGGCTTTTCCAAGTTCGGTATCGTAAAGTGACCGGTTAGTCGTTTTATGCCTGAGCAGGGGGTCATCCTTTTCGGTATTTTTTGTGGCCAATACAGCTTTTACCGGATATGTTGGTGGTGGAGGCAGGGGGGAATGTGATATTTTCAGGCCGCCGTTCGGAGCAAGAAGTAACCGGACCCGGTATTCCTTATCCGGGGCAAAAGACGCGGCTATTTTGTCCAGTTCGTTCCGTACTTGGGCCTCATCCAGAGAAAGGGAAAGTGTTCGGGCGCTTGATCTTAGTCGGTCCATATGAAGGCCCAGAAGGAAATATCTGTTCTCTTCCCACAGGATGGTCTCGATAAGCTGGAAGGATGAACCGTTATCGGCCATTACTACCTCTTTCATGTGTTGAGGAACCAGTTCGTTGACTAATATTATAAATGTGTTACAATAAAAACTCAAATTTTATTATGGTTGATCCCGGATGTTCTGGCTGGGACAACAGGAACAAGAATAAGAGAACAGAAATTTACGCGTGCCAGGTCGCTCGGCGGAGCTCGCGACACTTCCTCGGACATTACGTCCTCGGTCGTAGCTAAAAGGTGTGGCACGCAGGATAGAAAATAGCAGAAATTTACGCGTGCCAGGTCGCTCGGCGGAGCTTGCGACACTTCCTCGGACATTACGTCCTCGGTCGTAGCTAAAAGGTGTGGCACGCAGGATAGAAAATAGCAGAAATTTACGCGTGCCAGTAGCTCAGCTGGATAGAGTACCGGCCTACGAAGCCGTTGGTCGCAGGTTCGAATCCTGCCTGGCACGCCATTAAACACAAACCCCGCTTTTAGGCGGGGTTTTGTATTTAATGGCTACAAACATCCTTTCGGATGTTTGTGCATCTCCGCTCACTTTATCTGTAAAAGCGAGCTTTTCCGATAAAGTTCTCTCCAATGCTGTGCCAGTCAGGGGCCCTGTAAGCGTAGCTAAAGAAGTGAAGCACGGTTTCCTGCCTGTAGCCTTAACAAGCTCCCCCGGAAAAGCTATCTCTCCGTCACTGTGCCAGTCAGGGACTCTGTAAGCGTATCTGAAGAAGCGAAGCACGGTTTCCTGCCTGGCATGACCGAGGGGGCACCGAACGTGAGTGACCGAAGAGGCATTGACCTCGAGGAAATCCCGGGCATAGAGATGTCTGGGGGAAATGTTGGCGTCCCGGGAAGGCGCCGACCGCCATTTTCTATAAGAAAATGGCTCAAAAGAGGCATCCTGAGAAGGATGCCTCTTTTTGTGACTGCGTTCTATCTTTTCCGGGGAAACAAGTTCCCCCGGAAAAGCTATCTCTCCGTCACTGTGCCAGTCAGGGACCCTGTAAGCGTATCTGAAGAAGCGAAGCACGGTTTCCTGCCTGGCATGACCGAGGGGGCACCGAACGTGAGTGACCGAAGAGGCATTGACCTCGAGGAAATCCCGGGCATAGAGATGTCTGGGGGAAATGTTGGCGTCCCGGGAAGGCGCCGACCGCCATTTTCTATAAGAAAATGGCTCAAAAGAGGCATCCTGAGAAGGATGCCTTTTTTTGTGACTGCGTTCTATCTTTTCCGGGGAAACAAGCTCCCCCGGAAAAGCTATCTCTTTGTCACTGTGCCAGCCAGGGAGTCGCTCGGGGGACCTCACGACACTTCCTCAGACATTGCGTCTTCGGTCGCCTTCATAACTTTAAATAGCTCGGGGCTGGTTTTCCTGCCCTGGCATAAAAGCCGCAATGAAAATATGGGGGCTGGCCCCGCCGGGTGCTACGCTGTTTAGGGGCCTGTTCGTTCAGGGGGCTTCGCGACACTTCCTCAGACATTGCGTTTTCGGTCGCCTTCGGGTTTTACGTCCGGCTTGATGCCGGACTCCTCGTTGTCTTTTCCTGGGTGAACAGGCATTCGGACCAAAAGCTTAAGCGAGTTAAGTTAAAAAACATTGTGTTTCCGGCGATGACGCAATATAATGGACTGGTCAAAAGAAAGTATCCTTCCAAGTGTAAATATAGCGATCTCATCCTTATAATTAGTTCTTTTTTGCAGTAGATATATAAAGGACGGTTTTATGCGGGACTTCAAGAATATTCTCGTGGTGCGTACCGATCGCATGGGGGATGTAGTTCTGACCATACCGGCTATACGCGCTTTACGCCATAAGTTCCCCTGCGCGAAGATCTCGTTGTGGGTTGACCCGTCGACCAGGGAACTTGTAGATGGTCTACCGTTCATCGATGAATTTATCCTTGAGAATAGATCCGCCGGATGGTGGGGGTATTTAAGCCACATCAGGACCTTAAGGAAGAAGAAATTCGACCTGGCTGTAATATACCATACTAAAAAACATACGAACCTGGCGTGTTTTCTTGCCGGGATCCCGTACAGGCTGGGATATAAGAATAAGAAATACGGTTTTTTGTTAAATCATCCCGTTAAGGACAGGCGTCATTTGGGGACCAAGCATGAAGTGGAATATTGCATGGACCTCCTAGAAGATATCGGGGCAAAAGACGGGGACCTGGACCTTCAGGTCACTATACATAAAGGGTCGGAAGAGTGGGCGGACCGGTATTTTCGCGAGAAAAAGCTCACGGACAGACCCGTTATCGCGCTTCATCCCAGCGCAAGCTGCCCGACAAGGTTATGGCCGACGAAGTCGTATGCCGAATTGGCCCAGCGGCTTATAAGGGAAAATGACGTATACATAATGATCGTTGGAGGGGCAGATGCCCGTCCTGCCGCCGAGGCCATAAAAAAGACCGCCGGGAACCGCGTATTCGATCTTACGGGCGAGACTACGCTTTCCCAGCTAACCAGCATACTCAAGCGTTGTCAGGGCCTTGTGTCGAATGATTCCGGGCCGGTCCATGTGGGTGCCGCAATAGGGATACCGGTGATATCGCTTTTCCTGCGGTCACAGGCCGGGATCAACCCACAAAGATGGCGCCCGCTGGGAAAGAACAGTGTGCTTCTCCAGAACGAAAATGGGGAAGAGATACTCCTTGATGCCCAAAGCCATGTCATAAGCGGAAAATTCGATTCTATAAGCGTGAACAAAGTCCTGCTTAGATGCCAGACGTCTATTCTTGGGATACTAAGAATGTTCCATTTCATGGTCGAGGAAGGTCCGCTTTTCTTTCTTCATGAACATTTGCATCAATTCGGGGTATAGGCCGGCAGGCGAAACGCGGATCTTACCTCGTTAAAACCGTTTTTAAGATCAAAGCTAGACCTGTCACCGTTCTTGCTCCCAAATCCGTCCCCGTTCTTGAACTTAAACCTGTACCTTGGCTAGTTAAAGCTTTGGGGTACAGGTTTTGCTTTGAATATAAAACAGGTTTGTGCTGGGGAATAAAAACGGTTTTACATAAGGGGACAGGTCTTGCCTGTCCCCTTATGTTGTAAAGGATGGTCTTTTATTACCTGTGCAGTACCGCCGTCATTACCAGGTAACATCCAGTGAAGATAAGGTTTATGCCTACAAGGATGCCCAGTATCCACATGCCGTTGAACGGCAGGTTGACCCAGATGAACATGGAAAGTAGTATTGAGATGATGCCGCTGGAGATAAGCCACCCCCAGTTCACGTCCGGTTTTATGTATAATGCCGCTATGGTCTTCAGAATGCCTTCAACGGCCAGATACGCGGCTATAAGGGCCGTGATCAAGAGCGCGCCTTTGAGGGGATAAAATACCAGTATCGCACCTACCGCCAAAGGGACGAGCGCGCACGCGATCTTCAATATGAACGCCTGTTTGTCCTTGTGCCCGAGAACGAATAAGATGTTAGCCGCTCCACCGATCACCAAGAGTCCCCCGATAATGACATCTATGGCTACCGCTGTTATAAGCGGCATATATATTGCTGCAAATCCGGCAAGTAAAAGACACGCTCCCAGAAGAGCGAACCAGCCCCAGCCTATTTCAAAAGTAACGACCTTCTTTTTCATTTCGTCCCCCTTTTTAAGGAAAAGCCTCCCAGATAACCGATATGCTTCATATAATATTACCATAAAACCGGATAAATAACCTGTTTTTTGACGATTTGGATTTAGTTGACAAAGTAAGTTGCGGGTGTGGTCCGTGGGTAGTAAAATATAGGCCTAAGGAGACGGCATATGGCGCAGGAAAATATCATCATCATAGGCGGAGGGTTCGCCGGCCTGGTCCTTGCGGAGAGGTTATCCGCCCGGAAGAACAGCCTGGGGACGGGTACCCGTATCATCCTGATAGACAAAAAAGATGATTCACATTTCCTTCCCGGGATACCCGACATAATAGGGAGGGGAGTGCCTTCCGGTATATTCAAGTATCCCATTGCTAAACACGCGGCACGGCACGGGTATGTCCATTTAAAACATAATGTTACCTCTATCGATCCCACCAGGAACGTAGTGGAGGCGGGAGGGTTCAGGATCGGATACGAATATCTGGTCATAGCCGCCGGGTCCGAGACCAATTTTTACGGTAATGATAAAATAAAGAATGCGGCGTTCAGGTTCGATGACGCTGACGACGTGGTAAAAGTGCTGGAAGCCGTTAATGAGGATAAGTATGAAAGGTACCTGATCTGCGGTGGGGGGTATACCGGTGTGGAGATCGCCACTTCTCTCAGGATATTCCTGTCCCGCGGAAAAAAGAATAAAGAGATACACCTTGTTGAGGCTGGTAGCGGGATACTGGGCCCTATGCCGGAGTGGATAAAAGAGTATACGCGTGCTAACCTTGCCGCTTTGGGGATCAACGTCCTGACCGGCGTTACGGTCAGATCGTACGAGAACGGGATCGTGACCCTCTCGGACGGTATGATGTTCGATAATTCCATGCTTGTCTGGTCCGCTGGAGTGAAAACGCCCGCGTTCGTTGAAAAAACGCCTTTTTCGAAAGAGAGACAGGGCAGGTTATCCGTGGATGAGTACCTCAGGGTAAAAGATAACATATTCGTAGCGGGGGACTGTGCCGGAATGACGTATAAAGGTGAACTTATCAGGATGGGGATACAGTTCTCTATAGAGGAGGCCGGAAGCATAGCCCGGAACATAGCCAGAGATATACGACGAAAGAAATTGAGGAGATTCGTCCCGATAGATCCCGGGTATATCATTCCCATGGCAAATAACCTTTCTTGTGGTATGGTGTTCGGCCGCAGGGTCCGTGGGCGGGCGGCGACATGCGCACATTACCTGATGTGCCTGGTACGTTTACGTGGGCTGAAAAATAAAAAAGTATTGTTCACCGCGCTCATGAGGAAAAGAACATAGGAGGAGATATGGATAAATGGAGGGAATGGGCGGCATTACCCATAAGATTGGGGTTGGGTGTTATGTTCATGGCACATGGCCTGCAGAAGGTCTTCGGGCTTTTCGGCGGTCCCGGCATAGAGAACTTTGCCAAGTTCCTGGGGTCCCTGAATATAGATCCACCTGTTCCTATGGCTTATATGGCCGGATACGGAGAGCTTCTGGGCGGTCTCTGCCTCATACTGGGCCTCTTTACCAGGCTTTCGGCGGGCGTACTTACGGTAATAATGGTCGTGGCAGCGGTCAGTGTGCATCTTAAGAACGGATTTTTTCTTAAGGATGGCGGCATAGAGTATGTGTTTGTAATAGTGGCCGCTTGTGTCTCCCTGATGGTATCTGGGGGCGGAAAGTTGAGCATTACGAAAAAACTATGAATTATGGTTGAGGACTATGGTCCATGCATATAATATGATACAATATAAGTATCTTTTCCGAGAAAGGCTCCGCTTAGGAGATGGATGTATGAAAGGGGCCGGATAAAGGAGGGAATATGGATAAAAAAATGATCAAGAAGCTGCTTGCGGGGTTCAGTGTCGCGGGGCTCATCGCTGGTCTGGGTACTTTTACCGTACACGCCGAAGGAGCTTCAAGCTGCGGTAAGGGCTCATGCGGGAGCAAGAATGCCGGGATGTCGGAATCCGGCGAAAAACAGGATACTTCCATGGCCAGTAAAGAGGATGCCGACAAAACGGGGACCGAAGAAGCCTCCTCCGACGCGGGAATGTCGTCCTGTGGGAAGGGGTCATGCGGAAAAGGTTCCGAGACATGCGGGAGTTAAATTAGGGAAGGATAAGGCAGGCTGAATAACAGCCTGCCTTATTTATTGTGGGCAATGAAAAGAAAGATCAAGCGAAAAGACCTGGCGGGCATATACAGCCTTTCCTCGTCCATAGTTGGGGAAAAGGAATGGGAGAGGATAATAGCCCATGTGCCGAATACCGTAGATCCGGGCGCTTTTCCTGAGGTGGTGGAGGGCGTAGCCGATGATATAAATGTACCGGGTTTTCTCCCGGGACTTCTGGTTGTGGAAAGGGCAAAGGTAGATCTTTCGGAAATGCCGGACATGGAAATGCCGGAAGTAGATAGATATGAACTGAATCCCGTTCTTGAAGTGATGCATTCGACCTGGAAAATAGCGCACCTGTTCAGTCCACATGACCAGAAGCATGTGTATATGCCAATGCCCGGGGAGGAGTGGGTCCTTACCTGGAAGGATCCTAAAAACGGGAACGTGAACGTGGCCCCGGCCTCCAAGGAGGAACTCCTGGCCATAAAGGTCATAGTGGAAAAGATAGACCCGGATAAACTGGCGGAAGTCGGCGAGAACGCCGAAGGGACCATAGAGAACGCCTTGAGGAATGCCGCGGCGAAAGGTATAATGATCGCGCCGCGGTCACGCATAAGAAGGGACGCCAGCCTGTTCCCTAAAGACGAGGGTACGATCCCGTCACGGGAATATACCGATGCCGATGTCTTTACGCTCCAGTGGCATATAACCCATGCGTGTGACCTCAATTGCATGCATTGTTATGACCGCAGCCGGCGTGAGGAGATCTCGCTTGCCGAGAGCCACAAGATCCTTGATGACATGAAAGAACTTTGTCGCGTAAAAAGAGTGCGCGGCCACGTATGTTTTACCGGCGGGAACCCTTTCATGCATCCTGATTTTTTCGAGATGTACCATTCGGCCGTGCGACGGGGACTTTCCACGTCCATATTGGGGAATCCCGTTACCCGTGAAGCGCTCAAAAGGCTTGTAGCCATACATAAGCCGGGATATTACCAGGTAAGCCTGGAGGGACTCCCGGAGCACAACGATAAAATAAGGGGTAAAGGCAATTTCCATAACGTAATAGAGTTCCTGGGCATATTGCGCGACCTGAGGATACCAAGCGCGGTCATGCTTACCCTGACTAAGGATAATATGGACCAGGTGCTGCCCCTTGCGGAAAGGCTGAGAGGGCACGCGGAATACTTCACCTATAACCGACTTTCACAGGTAGGCTCTGGCGCGGCCCTTGAACTGCCCGGGGGAGAAGAATATATGGAGTTCGTCGAAAGGTTCGTTAAGGCCTCGGAGTCTAACCCCATTATCGGGTTCAAGGATAATCTGATCAATGTAGTGCTTGACCGGAACGAAGATGAGCTGTTCGGAGGGTGTACTGGGCACGGGTGTGGCGCGGCGTTCAATTTTCTTACTGTGCTCCCCGACGGGGAAGTGCACGCTTGCAGGAAATTTCCCTCCCTTCTGGGGAACGTCAACGGGCAACGTCTGGGTGATATATATGATTCCTCACTGGCGGAAAGATACCGTATGGGGCCCGAGGCTTGTCGGGGTTGCCGGTTAAGGCATGTGTGCGGAGGTTGTATGGCTGTTACCAGCGGCGCCGGCATGGATATCTTTACCCAAAAAGACCCTCATTGTCCCCGTGGACCCGCAGGATATCAAAAGTAATTCCGCGCTACATATCCCACAAGATCGTGATGCTCTTTAGGCAAAGGCACGTCTGGGACCACATCTTCAATAAAAAGGGAGAAATCCTCTCCCCAGGCGGGAAGGAAAGGCTTACCCGTTATCATCTCGAGGCCCGAACCGTCCTCCAGCCGGAAAAGTTCCCGTATGAACGCCAGGCCAGCTGTCCTCTCAGTCCCGGCGATGACGGCCCGCTTGAAGAATTGCAGGCCAGCCGCCAGGATCTCGGCCGGACCGGCGGTAGTCCCGTCGACGATAAGCATAAGGCGCTCGGAATAGGAAATATCCTTGCGTTTGGTGATCAGGCCGAAGGGGACAGCGTTCTTTTTATAAAAACCCGCGATAGTAACCCCCGGCGGGACAAAAGTGCTCGCTATATCCATTACAGCCAATGGTGGCCCCCCGGAGTTCCCTCGGAGATCTATTATAAGACCGGTCATACCTTCTTCAAGGAATTTTTCTATGAACTCGTCCACGTCTTCCGCGGTCTTCTTGTTGAAATGTTTTATAGCGATGCACCGGACACCTTTCTTCCCTGTGGGTTCCTCAAGAACGGTCTCTATGAAGAAAGGTGTATTCATCACTGAACAGGTGCCGTAAAGCCCGGTATCCGGGGAAAAAAGCTCCAGTTCGAGCCCAAGACCGTTGTTCCCCTCGAGCATGTTGGTTATCATCGTGCCCCCAAGTACGGAAGCGTCGATACCGTTAACGCGTATTATCACCTGTCCGGGCCTTACTCCGCGTTTATACGCGTTGGAATGTTTTTCGACCTTCTCCACAAGGAACCCTTTGCCCGTATCCGATCCGCTTATGCCCGTACCGATGTCGTACCCGTAAGCCAGCTTGAACTGTCCGTTTAACTGGTCTGACGGGATGAACCTGGTCAAAGGGTCTTTAGGCATTTTCAGGAAACTTGTTAGCGCCGCGCAGGCTTTCCAGTTCAATCGCGGGTTGGGACCGGTATCATTCGCGTCCTTTAATGCCGGTAGGACCACGTTGCGGGTGTATTCACCGACAAAAAGACGGTAGTTCTTTTTGAGGAGCGGAAAATAATAAAAATTACCGAAAGTATGGTATATCTCGCCGAGAGGACGGAGATATGGTCCCTTGCCGGCATTTAAGACCGATATATACCGGAAGACCAGGGACAGGATGAACGCCAGGCAAAACCCGGAGACCAGAACAACTTTTCTATAACGCGTATATTTTCTCATACATACGTACCATGGTAAAATAGGATGTAACCAGCCTCAATAAGTATAGCATCTCTCCCATGATGGCACAAGATTAACCGCGCGGGTCCGGACGGTTTAAAATATTTTAAATTAACGGCGTAAAATGGTATACTAAATCACGAAATATCATTGAACGGAGGGGGAATATGCTGTCAGGCAAAAAACCATTAATATCTTTTGTCATAACACTTTATAACGAAGAGACTGCTATGTCATCACTTGAGGCGGCGCTCAGGGAGCTGGGGGGGAAATACGCCGGTGAGTACGAGGTTGAGTTCGTGCTGGTGGATGACGGCAGTAAGGATTCCACATGGGAAAAATTAGCGACTTTCGCCCTTTCAGATAAAAGGGTGAGCGCCGTTAGGCTTTCCAGGAACTTCGGGCACCAGCAGGCGCTTACGTGCGGATATGACCTGGCTAGGGGCGATGTCGTTATATCCATGGACGCTGACCTGCAGGACCCGCCGGAGGTGGTGGACCTTCTTGTCGAAGAATGGAAAAAGGGCGCCGACATCGTGTTCACCGTAAGGGAAAGACGGCACGGGGAGGGCCTGCTCAAGAAGCTCACGGCGAGATGGTTCTACAAGATATTCACTTTTGTCTCAAGGAGTTCGGCGCCGGCGGATTCCGGGGATTTCCGCCTGATGAACCGCAGGAGCATGAAGGCGTTCCTTACTTTAAGGGAACGGCACAGGTACATACGCGGTATGGTGGGGTGGATGGGTTTCAAGACCGCTATAGTGCCTTATGAAAGGAAACCGCGTGCTGCCGGAAGGTCTAAATATACATGGTCACGGATGTTCAGTTTCGCAATGGACGCCATAGTATCGTTCAGCTCTTTTCCCCTCAGACTGGCGTATATATTCTCCGCTATAGCTTCATCGACGGTGCTATGTTACCTGGTGTATGTGCTCCTGCAGCATTTCGCCGGAGGGAAGGAACTGGTACCCGGATGGACCAGTCTGATACTTTCAATAGTGATTTTCGGATTCTTTAATCTTTTATCGCTTGGGCTTATAGGTGAGTACGTGGGGCGTATATATGATATGGCAAAGGACCGCCCGCTGTATTTTGTGAGCGATATGGTCACGGATGGGGCCCTGCGAGCCGCGGAACCCTATCCCTTCCGCGTGGAATAAAGGTCGTTATGGGAAAAGACAGGAAAAAACCGGCAGAGTTCGACTCTTACGCCAAAGGATATGACGGTGGAATGGATGACCCGCTCAAAAAGATGATGGGTCGGAGCCAGAAAGATTTTTTGGCGGTAAAAGCGAATATCCTGATGGACGAGATCGCCGCCCGTTATGGGACAGGTAGGGCAGGGCGTGAAGATATAAGCATATTGGACCTCGGGTGCGGAACCGGTGAGTTCCTGGGACTTATAAGCGAGAGGGGGAAGGGCTTCCGGCTGGAAGGGTGTGACGTATCCCCGGGCATGATAGAAGAGGGGCGGTGCCGACACGATACCGGGAACGCGAAATTGTTCGAAATGGACCCGGAAGGACGCGCGCTGCCCGACCAGAGATACGATGTTATATACGCAAGCTGTGTTTTCCATCATATAGTGCCGGTCTTGCGGCAGGTCGTGGTCACGAACATATACAGGGCACTTGTCCCCGGGGGGACGTTCATCGTGTTCGAGCATAATCCATGGAACCCGCTCACGCTGTTCGTGGTCAAGAGGGCCGAGATCGACAGGAACGCGGAACTGCTCTCTTCGGTGGAAACCGTATCTCTTATGAAAAAAGCCGGTATGGCGCACGTAAGAACGGGATATTTCCTGTTCGTGCCGCCCAGGCTAAGCGGTAAATGGACCCGGGCCTTCGAGCGATCCATTTCATGGTTGCCAGCCGGAGCGCAATATTACGTGGTGGGGAGAAAGCAACATGACCGGGGAGCGCATGGGAATATTTGATCGGAAAAAGATCCCAACGATAAAGAGCGCGGCCATGAGGTTCAAGGACGTTGTTTTCTTCGCGGTCCCGTTCGTTGTCTTCTATTGGATAGCGCCCTTTATCTCGGAGAACGCGTTAGGGCTTGATTATTTCCGTTATCCCATGAACAACCAGCTGGAACTCATGTTCTCGATATACAAAGGTTCTTTCCCGTTGTATATTCCGGGATACTGGGGAGGGATGAGCTCCAGCGCCCTTACCCTAGGACAGATATTCCATCCGCTTCCTTATGTCGCGTCGGTAATGCCGGGATATTGGACGGGATATTCACTTGAGTGGAATACCGCTCTCAGGTTTCTTTCGATGGGATTTGTCCAGCTTATGCTGTTCCGCATCCTCAGGCGTATGGGGGCCGATGGGCTCCCGGCGTTCATATTGTCGTTTATCGCGATATACAACCTCAAAACACTTTTCGTGTTCCGATACGGCGCGTCGCTTGAGAACTATACGGCATTTATCATATTGATAGCCCTTCTCGTAAGGCAATATATGAAGGAGACTAAATATGCCGGACCGCTCATGATAGCCGGAGCTACATATCTCACGATATGCGGGGGACATCCCAAGGTCATGTATTACGCTTTGATATCGGTCTTTCTTTTCGTTGTTATGGTACCCGCGTTCTTGCGGGACTGTGGTGTCGGGACCGTTGACCCGGGAAAGAAGAGAAGATATTATTTCGCGGTCTTCGGGGGGATGTCCGCCGGTATGCTTTTATCCGCGGCATATGCCGTGCCGTTCTATTTCAGTTTTCTGGCGGACAATATTGATCGAGTACAGGAAGAGATCCGGTATGTTTTCGATCCGGGGACATGGCCACTTCTGGTAGAAGGCCTGAACGCGTTCTTTGACCCATTGAAGAGCAGTTATAAAAGTTCTTTCGGCGGCTCCGCGGTGATGGCTATGGCTGCTGTTATGCCTGTTCTCAGTATCTTTAAGGTTAAAATATCCAGGAGCGCGTGGATATTGTGGTCCGCGATGATGTTCTTTCTTGTTTTTTCCATTGATCCCCTCACGCCGATACCGTATTACATGCGGAAATATCTGCCCCTTGCTTCAGGGCTCCGGCATTCATGGTGGATAGGAGTGGTCATTCCCCCGTTAGCTTCAATGCTCCTGACATGGGTGTTCCTGTATGGCGATATTACCGTGAAGGCGCGGGGCAAAGAGAGGCGGATACCTCTTTATTCCGTTCTCGCGGCGTGTGCGGCCGTGACCATGATGGTGTTCTGGGTAGCTACATGTAAAGTGCCGATACATAACGTGGGGGAATGGGACACGGGCCTTATATATACGGCACCAGTTGCGGTACGTTACGTATCGAACATGGCCGGGCTTCTGTCCCTCGCGGCCGTATTCCTCAGCGGGATCGTCCCCGGGAGGAAAAAGCTCTTTTTGGCGGCGGCGGTGGTACTCGTGCTGCTGCAGAGCATATCTGTACTCAGGTATGGCACGCTTTTCCATCCCGAGAAGTACAGCAGGACGATGATGAGCATGGAGCGCGAGAAGAAGATGAAGCTTTCCTACGCGGCCGAGGTCGGGTACGGGATGGCTTCCAGGGCTGTAAGCATACACAGGGACAAAGGTTTCTTCTTCGAGTCCCGGCTTGCGGAACTTTGCCCGGCATACGTGCCGGCGTCGTCGAACGAGGAAGATTACACCCTTATGGGGCAAGGCGCGAAAAAAGAAGGTGTGGCGATAGTCGAGGGATACGTGGGGGACGAGGTCGCCAAGAACGGATATGACAAGGATTTCCTGGGATACCTCAATCTGGTATACAGTTCTTTCAACCGGGTGGAATATGACGCGGTAGCCAGCGCCAACTGTTTTTTTATCACTAATTATCCATACAGCCCGCGATGGCAGGCGTCGCTTGACGGCAAAAAAGCGGGCATATACAGGGCGAACGGGATGGAGCAAGCCGTATTCATGCCCGCGGGCAGACATACGATCGAAATGAGGTACCATTCCCCGGCCTCTTTCTGGGGGATGGTCATCTCGTGTGCCACCCTTTTTGGTCTGCTGGTTTACCCGTTGTCAGCGGTAAGGGATATCCGTTCACGGTGGATATCCATACTGGCCGCGGGTCTTTTTTGTTCGGCGATATTTCTCGTGTGGTATAATAGCCTTTATACCGGACGGAACCTCGGGACCCAGTATATCTGGCAGTCGCGGGACTCTCTCCCCGGGAATGTTATAGACCTTGGCTGGGAATACGGCCGTAAAGACTCCAAGGAATGGCTGTCCGACCAGGCCGAAACGAACCTTAAAAAAGCGTTCTGATAGTATATAACCCGGAACAGGACGGAACATGCCAACGAAAAGAACACGTATTATACTCATAATAGCGTTCCTCCCCATATTCCTGTGCGGTACGATCTCGTGGGCCGCTACCGAGGACCTGAAAACTCTTATAACCGAAGCTATAGAGAACAATCCCGCTATAAAGGCAGAAGAAGGGTTATGGCAGGCGGCTAAATACAGGGTAAAGCGGGAATATTCCCTGCCGGACCCGGAGGTAAGCTATACGTATTTTGGGGAAAGCGTCGAGACCCGTGTGGGTCCGCAACAACATAAATATGGCGGAAAGCTCAAAGTGCCTTATCCTGTGAAGCTGTATTATCGTGGTAAAGCACAGGAAAAAAGCGCGGAAAAGCTCCAGAAGGAATATGAAGCCGCTATCATGGACGTAATAAAGGACGTGAAGTTCATTTTCTTCGAGCTTTATTGGATAGACCAGGCGATAAGCCTTACGGAGCAGGAGAAAAGCATCGTCGACGGAGTGGCCAGGACCGCGCAGACAAAATATGAATCCAATAAGGCTATGCAGCAGGATGTTATCAAGCTTAACATCGAGCTGGCGAGATTCGACGACAAATTGCTGCAGCTCAGGAACAGCCGGGAAACGGCCGAGGCGCGCATGAGATCCGTCCTGGGGAGAAAGGACGGCGCCCCGGTTGGACGCGTGGCCGATGTGCCGGCACCCGGACCCGAGATAGCACTTGATGATCTCATATCAATGGCTATGGAGGGCCGCCAGGAACTTACGGCGGCACGCATAGAAAAGGACCGGGCCGAATACGAAAAGAACATAGCAGTCGCGGAATATGTCCCCGACGTGTCGATCGGGTTCGATTATATCTCGGTAGGGTCCGGGTATACGAGCCGTCCCGATGACGGAAAGGACGCCTGGATGGGGACCGTGTCCGTGAACGTACCGCTATGGTTCGACAAGTTATCCGCGCAGGTAAAGGAAAAGAAGGCCATGCTTGAAGCCAGGAGACAAGAGGTCAGCAGCATGGAAGACAGGGTACGGTATGAGGTGGAAGACCTGTATTACCGGCTGAATTTCTACCAGGATACCATAGACCTGTATCGTACCGCGCTCATCCCGCAGGCGGAGCAATCCCTGGAAGTGACGCGATACGGATATGAGACCGGTACATTGAATTTCATAGACTGGCTCGATTCCGAAAGGGTTCTTTTACAGACGAAGTTGGCGTATTATCGGGCCATAACCGACCATGCTAAGACAAGGGCTTTTCTTGAAAGGGTGGTAGGTCGTGAATTCTGAGAAGAGGTACATATGAGAAGAACATGTCCATTCGTTTACATGGCCGCGCTCGTGTGCGCGACCGTGCTGCTCGCCTCTTGCGGAAGGCTTCAGGGGCCCTCCGCCGACAAGGTATCGGGAGAAGAGCATGTGAAATACTATACTTGCGGTATGCATCCGACGGTACATGTCTCGCCGGAAGAATACCGCGACGGGTCAACGAAGTGCCCGATATGCGGTATGTCTCTTGTCGCCGTGATGGCGGGCGGAGGGCAAGAAAGGCCGTTAGGCCCGGATGCCGGGGTCGTGGCGCTCACGGTGCCGAGAGAACAGCTTTTACGCGCGGACGTGCGTACCGAAACCCTTGCGCGCAGGAAACTGTGCAAGAACATTCGGGCGGCTGGCAATGTTGCGTATGATCCGGATATGGCCATAGCGCAGGAAGAGCTGATCTCCGGTATCGAGTCCATGGAAAAAATGTCCGGAGGCGGGGATCCGGAGATAAGGGACAGAACGCAAAGAATGGTGGACGCGTCCCGGAAGAAGTTAAGGCTGCTTGGACTTAGCGACGAACAGATCGACGGGATATCGGAGACGGGTAAGATCCAGGAAGGCCTTGTGCTCCCCGATAAAAAGATGTGGGTGTATGGTGATATATACGAGTATGAGATCAGCTGGGTGCCGGTGGGGGGTAAGGTGACGGTGACATCGGAAAGTTATCCCGGCAAGATGTTCTCAGGCGTTATTTCAGCTATAGACCCGGTAATCGACCCGGCCACGCGTTCGGTACGGTTCAGGGCCGAGATCGACAACCCGGAACTGGAACTTAAACCGGAGATGTATGTTAATGTGGACATAGAAGGCACGTGCCTGGTCTCAAGTGACGGCAAGACGCTGGCCCTGCCCAAAGAGGCGCTTCTGGATACGGGTACACGTAAGATCGTATGGGTTATGACGGGACCCGGGAAGTTCGAGGGAAGGAAGGTAGAAGTAGGGGCCATAGGGACTTCGAAGGACGAGGGGGGAGATAGGGAGTTCTATCCCGTGATCTCCGGGCTCAGCGAGGGAGAAGAAGTGGTGACAAAAGGGAATTTTCTTATAGACTCACAAAGCCAGATAACCGGCGTGGCCTCTTCGGCATACGGCGGATCCCTTGGCCCTAAGACGAAAGAAACGGCACATCAACATTGATGTGATGGGATGACATGGTAGAAAAAATAATAAAAGTATGTGTCAGGAACAGGACCGTGGTCATCGGTCTTTTCATATTCATGGCACTCGCGGGTTTTAACGCCATGAAACAGGTGCCGATAGACGCGATCCCGGATATCGGGGAAATGCAGGTAATAGTATATGCTGACTGGCCCGGCCGCAGCCCCCGGGACATAGAAGACCAGGTCATATACCCCTTGACCACAGGCCTTATGGGGACACCCGGGGTGAAGGTGGTGAGGTCGACATCCGCTTTCGGGTTCGGCCTTGTAAACATGATATTCGAGGAAGGGACCGATTTTTACTGGGCGCGTACGCGGGTGCTTGAAAGGCTGGACCAGGCCAAGCGGTCCATACCCGAAGATGTCGTCGTGGCTTTGGGGCCGGATGCCACTGCCGTAGGGCAGATATTCTGGTATACCGTAGAAGGCGACGGCTATGATCTTGAGAAGCTCCGGTCGTTGCAGGACTGGTATGTCAGGTACCAGCTCGCGTCGGTAGAAGGCGTGTCCGAAGTGGCGTCGATCGGCGGGTTTGTCCGGCAGTACCAGATAGACGTAGATCCCAATAAGCTTATCGCTAACGATGTATCTCTGCATGAGGTGATGCGGTCCGTCCAGGCCTCCAACCTGGACGTAGGTGCCAAGGTGTTCGAAGAGGGCGGCATGGAGTTCATCGTTAGAGGCGTCGGGTTCATAACCGGCACTAAGGACATAGAGGACATTGTCATAAAAGCCAAGAATGGCACCCCGGTGTACGTGAAGAACATTGCCAAAGTCACAATGGGGCCGGATTTCCGCCGTGGAGCGCTGGATAAAGAGGGGAAAGAGGTCACTGGTGGTGTCGTGATAATGCGGTACGGCGAGAATCCCCTAGAGGTCATTTCCCGGATAAAAACGAAGATAAAAGAGATAGAGAGCGGGCTTCCGCCCGGGGTCCGTATCGTGCCTTTTTATGACAGGACCGGGCTTATCCTGAGGACGATCAACACCCTGAGGACGACACTCCTGCAGGAAATAATAATAACCGTCCTGGTCATATCGGTATTCCTTCTGCATTTCCTGGGGAGCCTGGCCATATCCGTGGTGTTGCCGCTGGGTATCCTTATAGCTTTCCTTCTTATGGCCATGTCCGGGATCGACGCGAACATAATGTCACTCGGAGGGATAGCTATCGCTATCGGTGTCATGGTGGACTCGGCCTGCGTGATGGTGGAGAACATATATACAAGTATACTCGTAAGGCAGGAAAGGTCCGGGGATAAAGGCGTAAGTGACGCGGAAAGGCTCGACGCGTGTGAGGAGGGAGCGCGAGAGGTCGGGAAACCGATATTGGTCGCTCTATTGACCACTATCATAGGCTTCCTGCCGATATTCGTGCTTACGGGCCAGGCAGGCAAACTCTTCAGGCCGCTTGCCTTCACCAAAACCTTTACCATGGTCGGGGCGGCGCTTATCACGCTCATGCTCCTGCCCACGCTCGCGTATTATTCCCTGAAAGGCAGATTGTCTCCTCCCGAGAAGAACAGGACTACGGAGATACTGAAGTCCATATACCGCCCTGTTATAAAATGGGGCGTGAACAACAAAAAAGTGGTTATAGCGGTCGCCGTATTCCTTGTGGTAGTCGGGACCTTTTGCGGCATGAACGTGAAACAGGAGTTCATGCCGCCCCTGAACGAAGGGGACCTTCTCTTTATGCCTGTGCTCCTTCCGGGAGCGTCGCTTACCCAGGTCATGGATGTAATGAAACGGCAGGATGTTATCATCAAGGAGGGTTTCCCGGACGAGGTGGAGTGGGTGGTCGGCAAGCTGGGGCGGGCCGAGACGGCGACAGACCCCGCGCCAGTCACGATGATCGAGACGATAATACATCTCAAGGATAAGAGTAAGTGGCGTAAGGGGATGACAAGGGAGAAACTTGTGCGGCTCATAGAAGAAAAGACCATGATGCCGGGCGTGAGCCCCATAATGACGCAGCCTATACGCAACAGGATAGATATGCTGGCCACGGGCATACAGACGCCGGTAGGCATAAAGGTGTTCGGTCCGGATATCGACAGGTCCGTCGAGATAGCGTCTGAGCTTGAGCGCATAGTGTCCGGGGTCGATGGCGCGGTCAATCCATACGCGGAAAGGGTCTCGAACCGGCCGTATTTTGAGATCATCATAGACAGGGAAAAAGCCGCCAGGTACGGGGTGAAGGTGGATGATGTGCAGGATATAATCATGACCGCGGTAGGCGGCATGAACCTCACATGGGTGATAGACGGCAGGGAAAGGTACCCGGTCAGGGTCAGGTACCTGCGTGAACTCCGGGATGACCCGGTATCACTCGAGCGTGTGCTTGTATGTACGGCGGACGGCAAGCATATACCTCTAGCGCAGCTCGCGGAACTAAAAAAAACGTCCGGGCCCGCGATGATAAACTCGGAGAATACGCAGTCGTATGTCAGGGTATTCATAAACGTGGACCCGGAGAAGACCGGTCTAGTGGACTTTGTCGAGAACGCCAAACGCGCCGTGAAACACAGAGTGGATAACGGTGGCCTGGTCATCCCGACGGGATATTTTATCAGCTGGTCAGGGCAGTTCGAGTCGGAGATGCAGGCACGGCAGCGTCTGGTGCCGTCCTTTGTCCTGGCACTCGCGGTGATACTTTTTATCCTGTACATCTCTTTCAGGAAACTGAGCTCGCTCCTGTTGCTTTTTTCGGGGATACCCGTGTCCCTCATGGGCGGGGTTATACTGCTATTCGTGGCCGGGTTCAAGTTCTCTACCGCCGTATGGGTCGGGTTCATAGCGCTTTTTGGGGTGGCGACCGATAATGCCGTAGTACTTTTATCGGTGTTGGACGATCTTTTTAACAAGGAAAAGCCCGGGACCCGGGAAGGAATAAGGGCGCTTGTGGAGAAAGGCGCGCTTATGCGCATCCGTCCGGCCATAATGACCGTAGCGACCACGATACTCGCGCTTATGGCCATAATGTTCTCTTCGGGGACGGGGTCGGAGATAATGAAACCCATGGCTATCCCTACTATAGGTGGACTTGTTACCGCTACCCTTTCTAATATGGTGCTGGTCCCGGTGCTTTATTCGTGGATAAAAGAACGCGCGCTTGCTGTCGCAGGGAAGGCTTGAAAAAAGGACCTTTATATAGTAACCTTATCCGATCGGGAATGAAAGTGTAAGAAAGGAGAAAGTGTTGAAAGTATCCGTAATAGGAACCGGATATGTCGGGCTTACGACCGGTGTGTGCCTGGCGGATTTGGGGCATACCGTGCTATGTGTAGACAATAACGCCGAAAAGATCGCCGGGCTCAAGAAAGGCATATCGCCGATATTCGAGCCGGGCATGGAGGAACTCCTGGAAAAGGGGATGAAGTCGGGACGCCTGGGTTTCGTGGACGACATAGCGGGGGCCGTCAAGCAAGGGGAGATAATATTCATTTGTGTCAACACCCCGTCGAGGGAGGACGGCAAGGCGGAGCTCAAGTACGTGGAAAAAGTGGCCAAGGAAGTGGCCGCTAACCTGGACGGGAACTACAGGGTCATCGTGGACAAAAGCACCGTACCGGTAAAAACGGCGGAAAAGGTCAGGGAGACCATAGAACGGTACGGAACGGAAGGTATCAAGTTCGATGTGGTGTCGAACCCGGAATTCCTCAGGGAAGGGACCGCGATCAAGGATACCATGGAACCGGACCGGATAGTCATAGGATCGGACTCCGAAAAGGCCACGAAAAAGATGCTGGAGCTTTATAAACCGCTCATAGACAGGACCGGCGCTCCAGTAAGGCTTGTATCCGTGCGCAGCGCGGAACTTATCAAGCACGGCGCCAATACTTTCCTCGCGATGAAGATATCATTCGCCAACCTCATCGCCCAGGTATGTGAAGAGGCGGGCGCGGACGCCCTTGAGGTCCTTGACGCCATAGGTCTGGACGAGCGCATCGGCAGCCGTTTCCTGACGCCCGGCATAGGGTTCGGGGGAAGCTGTTTTCCTAAGGACATAGCGGCGTTCAACCGCACACTGGGTATTCTCGGCGTGGACAGTTCCCTTGTGCGCGCCGTCGAACAGATCAACAAAAGCGCCTGGCAGAGGTTCATCCATAAGGTAGAAAAAGAGCTCTGGGTGCTTGATGGGAAAGTGATAGGCGTACTGGGCCTTGCCTTTAAGCCCGACACCGACGATATACGTAACGCTCCCGCGTTCAAGATCATCGAGGAGCTTAGAGAGAAAGGTTCCGTTATCAGGGTCTATGACCCAAAGGCGATGGACAGGGCCCGCGTCGAATATCCTGACCTCGAGTTCTGCGGTGACCCGTATGCCGTAGTTAAGGGGGCTGAAGCGCTTCTTGTGTGTACGGAATGGGAAGAGTTCAAGACGCTGGACCTCGGCAGGGTGAAGGAACTTATGCAGGTCCCGATCATCTTTGACGGCCGCAACATTTTCGACAAGAACGCGGCGGAAAAAGCCGGGTTCAGGTATTTCGGCATAGGCAGGGCATAAAAGAGCTGTCCACCAAGGCTCAAAACGAAATATTTTAACAATTGTCCGTGACGTTCCGGTTACGGAAAAGTTAATATACCGTGAACGTAAATTTCATGTCTTCAAGGCTTTATGGTAAAATAATCATGTCACGCGGTATAGACTTTTCCCGCCTGGTACTGTAAGATATTCGATAGAACGATGTTCTTTGTTCATGGTACAACAAAGGGGCTTGGTATGTCCAAAGAGAAGATACTTATAGTGGAAGACGACCGCAATATCTCCAATCTCGTGAAATATAACCTGGAAAAAGCGGGTTACGCCTGCCTGGCCAGTTTCTCCGGGGAGGATGCTCTTTCGCGGATCGAGCGCGAGAAAATCGACCTTATAGTGCTTGATATCATGCTGCCGGAGATCGATGGGCTTGAGGTGTGCCGCAGGGTGAAGGGTGCAAAGGCGACTTGTAATGTGCCTGTGGTCATGTTGACCGCCAAGGGCGAGGAAGTGGACCGCATAGTGGGGTTGGAGCTGGGGGCGGATGATTATATTGTAAAGCCTTTCAGTCCGCGTGAACTTGTGCTCAGGGTCAAGGCCATACTTAAACGCGCTTCCGGGGAAGGGGGCACGGAGGTCGAAACGCTGGAAGCGGGCAGGATAAAAATAGACGTGCCATGCCATAAGGTCACTGTGGACGGGAAAGAAGCGATCCTTACCCCGATGGAATTCAAGCTCCTGCTTACTTTGATGGAAAGAGCCGGACGTGTACAATCGCGAGAACGGCTTCTCAACGACGTATGGGATATTTCTTCGGATGTTACCACAAGGACCATAGACACGCATATCAAGCGGCTTAGGGAAAAACTCGGCAAGTCGGGCAAGGCGATAGAGACGGTGCGCGGGATAGGATACAGGTTCAAGAAGGGGAACTGACGCTTGAGGATAAAGCTGTACCATAAGATAACCATTGTGCTTGCCCTGACGCTGGCCCTTGTTCTGTCGGTGATCTATGCCTACCTTAATAATAACTTAAGGCAATATACATACCAGAGGATAAAGAACAATCTCGACAAAGATACCGGGCTCCTGCGGTCTTTCCTGGAGAAGACCCCGCCCGACATGTCCTCGGCGGCCCTGGACGAGTTCGCCGATATCGCCGGCCGTGACCTGAACGCCAGGGTCACGATCATTGGTACGGACGGGAATGTCCTGGGCGATTCGGAAATAAAACTGGAAGACCTCGCGGAGCTTGAGAACCACATAAACCGCCCGGAGGTGGAGGAAGCCCTCGCGAGCGGTTCGGGTGAGAGCGAAAGGTTCAGCACTACAGTGCAGGACCAACGACTGTACATGGCGTCCATCTTCGGTCGTCCGGAAGCGCGCGGGGTGATAAGGCTTTCCGTCCCGCTTTCTGAGCTCGCGGAGGTCTCGGGGTATCTTAAACGCATAGCGGGACTATCGTTCGTACTTGTGTTCATACTAACGCTTATATTCGGGGCCGTAGGTTCTTTCTTCATTTCACATCCATTGAAACAGATATCGGACGCCGCCAAGGAGATCTCGCGCGGTGATTTTTCAAGGCGTATACTCGTGAACACGCGGGATGAGGTCGAGGACCTTGCTACGACGTTCAACGATATGTCTGACCAGATAAAGGCGCGCATAGAGGACGTTACCGACAGTCGGTCCAGGCTCGAGGCGGTCTTCGCGAGCATGTTCGACGGCGTCATAATAGTGGACGCGAAATGCAGGATACTCATAATGAACAGGGCGATAAGGGATCTTTTGTCGGTCAAAGAGGATCCCGTGGGCCGGAAACCACTCGAAGTGATACGCAACGTGAAGGTCCAGGAACTTGCTGATTCGGTACTGGGAGCGGAAGGTAAGGTCGGGATAGAGGAAATATCGGTGCTTCTTCCGGAAGAGAAGAAGCTCCTTGTGCACGCGACCTCCGTCATAAAGAACGATAAGGTCGAAGGCGCGGTCCTTGTTTTTCACGACATTACCGATATGCGCAGGCTGGAACGGGTAAGGCAGGATTTCGTGGCGAACGTGTCACATGAGCTCAGGACGCCCATAACCAATATAAAAGGGTACGCCGAGACACTTCTTGATGGGGCGCTCGGGGATAAAGATAACGCTGAAGAGTTCATAAGGATCATATATAACGATTCCGAACGACTGGCGAACCTTATCGAGGACCTTCTGGACCTTTCAAGCATAGAATCGGGCAAGCTCGCGCTCGAACTCGCGCCTTGTTCCATCAAGGACCTGGCCGGCAGGGTGGTCGCGGATATAGAACAACAGGCGAACGACAAGGGCATATATATAGGAATAGACGTCCCGGACGGCATGCCCGCTATACTGGCTGACGAAAGGCTTATATACCAGGCGCTCATGAACATTGTGGATAACGCCGTAAAATATACGGAGGATAAAGGCTCCATAAGAATAAACGCGAAGAGCCGTGACGGGTTCACCGAATGCAGCGTCTCCGACACGGGCATTGGTATACCGGAACAGGACCTTCCGCGTATCTTCGAACGTTTCTACCGGGTAGATAAGGCCAGGTCGCGCAAGATAGGCGGCACCGGACTTGGTCTTTCCATCGTAAAACATATCATACAGGAACACGGCGGGCAGGTATTCGTGGAAAGCGCGCCGGGTAAGGGTTCCGTCTTCACCTTCACTATCCCGAACTATACCCTGATATCGTAATAGCACGGCAAAGAACGCGTAAAAACCCCTTTTCCAAGTTCACGGGAAATTCACTTTACCTTCAAACCGAGTTCACCTCGGGCTTGTACAATTCATGTGACCTTAGAAGGGAGAACCACCATGATGATCCTTGTAGTGTTGGCTTTGGCGTTCACCGTTATGGGGTTCTTTCATCTTGTCTTCAGCGCGGAAATCTCTAATGATCTTTTGACCGCGGTGATGGACCATGAAAAGACCGTAAGGAAGGGAGGTGAACGAGCGAAAGAAGAGGGGAAGGCCCTCGCTGGGTTTGTGGCCGATCACTGTTTCACTTATAAGAACATGGATGGGATAAAGGATAGAACGCGGCCAGGGGCGGGACGGGTGGAACGGTCCGGCCTTATGGACGTTGGAGCATACGGGATCGACGTTAAAATATGTAGCGATCACGGGAAATAAAATAACTTTTAGGAGGGAAAAGACGATGAAGAAGATTCTAAGCATGATCCTTATAGCCGGGGCTCTCGTTTCCGGTTTTGGTGTGTATACCGCCAAGGCCGGTCAAATGGAGATACTGGTCGACAAACTGGTGGAAAAAGGCATACTTACGCCTTATGAGGCCCAGATAATAGTGGCCGAAGCAAAAGAAGAGGCTGCCCGGGAGCTGGCCAAGGGTGAGGCGGTCACGGCCCCGAGCTGGACGCAGAAGATAAAGATAAAGGGAGACGTGCGGTACCGGAACCAGGTCGAGTGGGGAAAGGGACTTGATCCGGCACACGAACGTATCCGGAACAGGGTAAGGGCCAGGCTCGGGGTAGAGGGCCAGGTCAATGACGAGATAGACGCGGGGGTGCTCCTTGTGACCGGGTCTACCGACCCGAGGTCCACGAACCAGACATTGGACAACAACTGGCAAACCCAGGATATCCGGCTTGACCAGTACTATATCGACTGGCATCCCGCGCTGCCTTCCGATATCGGTACCATGGATGTATGGGCCGGTAAGTTCAAGAACCCGTTCGAGAACACTTCTCTTCTTTGGGACGGGGATATCTGCCCGGGCGGTATAGCCATGAACTATGCTTCCTCGAGTTTCGATCTCGGGAACGTCCCGACGACACTTTTCGGCAACTTTGGGTTCCTCTGGATCGATGAACTCTCGACGTCGCAGAAAGATCCGCTCCTTTTCGTGTTCCAGGGCGGGACCAGGATGGACGTTATAGAGGACTGGGACGCGACGTTCGGCGCTTACGCGGCTTATTACGCCACTTCGCACATAAAGAACAACGACAGTTATACGAGCGCCGCGGTCGTGGCCGGATCGGGTACCAACAGCTACAACGCCGATAATACGTTCAAGTATGGCTACGATATGGTGGACGTCATACTCAAATACGACGCCAAGGCCATATTCGATCTTAAAGTGGGCCATGGTGTGTACGCGGACCTTATCTGGAACACGGATCCCAGTAAGAGGAACTTCGCTTGGATGCTCGGCGCGTATGTCGGGGACAAGAAACCCAAGGATCCCGGGCAGTGGAAGGCGTATTTCGAGTGGAGACACCTCGAGCAGGACGCGGTGCCGGACTTCATGCCGGATTCGGATTTCTACGGGTATAGGAGCGCGACAGGCGCTCCCGCCGGAGGCGGGACGAACGGCGAAGGCCCGGTATGCGGGATCGATTACGCTCTTTTCAAGAACACCGTACTGAGCGTAAAGTACTATTACACGTCCCCGATAGACCTGGATGCCGGCGCGTATGACCAGCCGTACCAGCTATGGCAGACGGACATAAACGTGAAGTTCTAAGTTCACGGTTTTGTAACACAAATGTAGCGTGAATGTCGCATAGTTTTTTTAGAATAAAGCGAAAAGGAGCTGATAAATGAGAAAGTACACCAAGATGATCGCGATGATGGTGCTGGCCCTTTTCATGTTCACTTCGAACGGGTTCGCTAAGGACATGCTCCAGATAAAAGGGTCCGATACCCTTATAAACCTGGTGCAGAAGCTCTCCGAAGTGTACATGGAAGAATACAGCGGGAAATACATAGCCGTTACCGGCGGCGGTTCGGGTACCGGGATAGCCGCTCTTATGAACGGCAAGTGCGATATAGCCAACGCTTCGCGTGACATAAAAGCGAAGGAAATAACGCAGGCTGAGGCGAGGGGCATAACCCCGAAAAGAGTGGTCGTGGCCATAGATGGCCTGAGCGTCATAGTTAACGAGGATAATCCCGTTGACAGGCTTACCGTGGAACAGCTCGGCAAGATGTTCCGCGGCGAGATAAAGAACTGGTCGGAAGTGGGCGGGGATAACGCTCCGGTTACGCTTTACGGGCGCCAGTCCAATTCAGGGACGTTCTCGTTCTTCATGGAAGAAGTGCTTAAAGGCGACTATTCCGCCAACATGAAGAGGATGAACGGTAACTCCCAGATAGTCGAGGCCATAAAAGCCGACAGGACCGGGATAGGGTACGTAGGCGTAGGGTATGTGAAGAAGGCCGAAGGGATAACCGTGCTAAAGGTAGCGAAGAACGCCAGTTTCCCTTACGCGAGCCCTCTTGACGAGGCGGACGTAAAAAGCGGGAAATACCCGATATCGCGACCGCTCAACCAATATATTAACGGTACTCCCAAAGGAGATGTGCTCGATTTCATCAAATTCGAGCTCAGTCCCGAGGGCCAGGCGATAGTCGAGGAGGAAGGGTTCTTCATGCTTCCCAAGGAATACCAGGACTATAACGTCAAACAGCTGGGATCGTAACGCGGAATGTATATGACAAAAGGAGGCCATGTAAATATCATGAGGATAAAAGAGAAGGTGATACATGGCCTCTTTTTGTTCAACGGTCTTTTGGTCGTGGCCGTTCTTGTGGGGATATTCGCGCTTCTTGTGGTTACCGCTGTTCCGGCTTTCCAGGAAATAAAGATAGGGAACTTTCTTTTCAGCACCCGGTGGAACCCGACTTCATACGTGGAGAACTCTTACGGGATACTCGCTATGCTGGTGAGTACCGCCATGGTAACGATAGGCGCGCTATTGTTCGCGATCCCGCTGGGCATAGGCACCGCGGCGTATCTTTCCGACGTGGCTTCGCCCAGGGTGCGGGAAATAGCCAAGCCTGTAATAGAGATACTCGCAGGGATCCCGTCGGTCGTAATAGGTTTCCTGGGAATAGTGCTTGTCGGTCCGATGATCGCGAAGCTTTTCCACGTGCCTAACGGGCTTAACGCGGTGAACGGCTCCGTGCTTTTAGGTGTTATGGCGCTCCCGACCATAATAAGCCTTTCGGAGGACGCCCTGAAAAGCGTGCCAAAGTCATTCACCGAGGCTTCGCTCGCGCTGGGGGCGACGCATTGGCAGACCGTGACGAGAGTGAAGATACCGGCCGCCGTATCCGGGATATTCGCCTCATGCATGCTCGGGATGGGCCGCGCGATAGGTGAGACGATGACGGTACTTATGGCCACGGGGTGCGCCCCGGCCATGCCGCGCGGGTTCCTTGATTCAGTGCGCACGATGACCTCCACCATAGCGATAGAGCTGGGAGAAGTGCCGTATAATACGACGCATTATTACGCCCTGTTCGCGGTGGGGCTCACGCTTTTTATCATAACTTTTTTCATTAACATGATAGCCGATATAGTGCTTAACAAATACCAGATAAAGGCGAGATGATGACGATATACCGGTCCCGGAGATCAAAAAAAATAGAGCAGGACATAGGGTTCATGGTCCTCAGGGCATGTATGGGCATCGTCGGCCTTGTTCTTTTCATAATACTATGGGATATAGTGACCAAGGGCATGGGCAAGGTCTCCTGGACCTTCCTTACGCAGCCGCCCAGGAACGGCATGACGGAGGGTGGCATATATCCGGCCATTGTCGGGACGTTCTTTGTTACCCTTATAACCGCTATAATGGCGGTGCCGCTGGGAATGGGGTGCGCGATATATCTCAACGAATACGCGCGGGACAGCAAACTGACGCGGCTTATCAGGATGTCCATCAGGAACCTTTCGGGCGTGCCGTCGATAGTTTACGGTCTGTTCGGGGTAGTACTTTTCGTGCAGTTTATGGACCTTGGCACATGCGTACTCGCGTCGGGCCTTACGCTCGGGCTCATGACACTTCCCCTGACCATAACCGCCAGCGAAGAAGCGCTCAAGAACGTACCGCAGGGGTACCGTGACGGGTCGCTCGCGCTCGGGGCCAACAAGTGGCAGATGATAAGGACCAATGTGCTGCCGTACTCCATACCGGGCATGCTTACCGGAACGATACTGGGGCTTTCCCGCGCGGCCGGTGAGACGGCGCCTATACTTTTCACCGGAGCGGCGTTCTTCCTGCCGTTCCTGCCGCGGAGCCCGTTCGACCAGTTCATGGCTCTTCCGTACCATCTTTATGTAATGGCTACCCAGCATCATGACATCACGGGCGTACGGCCCATAGCTTACGGTACGGCGCTAGTGCTTATATTGCTCGTTTTTGGGATGAACCTTATAGCCATAATAATGCGATATCACCTGAGGAAGCTGAAGAGGGATTAGCGGATGGAACAAACACTATTATTGGAGAAAAGGATAATGATGGAAAAGATAACGCCCAAGGTCAAGATCCACACGGAAGGGTTCAACTTTTATTACGGGGACGTCCTCGCGCTCAAGGACGTGGACATGGATATATATGAGCGCCAGGTCATCGGGGTGATCGGGCCGTCGGGATGCGGGAAATCCACGTTCCTCCGCACCATAAACCGCATGAACGATACTATTCCCGGCATACGTACAGAAGGAAAGATGCTCCTCGACGGGCAGGATATACTGGGGGAGGGAGTGGACGTCGTGGCGCTCAGGCGCCGTGTAGGCATGGTGTTCCAGAAGTCCAACCCGTTCCCCAAGAGCATATTCGATAATGTGGCTTACGGGCTCAGGATAAACGGTGTTCGCGACAAGGGGTTCATTGCCCGGAAGGTGGAGGAAAGCCTTAAGGGGGCGGCGCTCTGGAAAGAGGTGAAAGACCGCCTGAACGCCAGCGCTTTCGATCTTTCCGGCGGGCAGCAGCAAAGGCTTTGCATAGCCCGGGCCCTCGCGGTAGAACCGGAGGTCCTTCTTATGGACGAGCCGGCTTCGGCGCTTGATCCGACGGCCACGGCCAAGATCGAGGAACTCATACACGAGCTCAAGCAAAGGTACACCATAGCCATAGTCACGCACAACATGCAACAGGCCGCCAGGGTCTCCGACTATACCGCTTTTTTCATGCTTGGAGAACTGGTGGAATATGGCGTAACGAACAAGATATTCACTAACCCGTCGAAGAAGATAACAGAAGATTATATTTCCGGCCGGTTCGGTTGAGCCCGGTACGCCGGGCCGAAGGACGAGGATAAAAAACAAATGAAAGGTGATATACCATGGAACGCTACATAGATGATGAACTGAAACAACTTAATACGGACCTTATAAAAATGGCGACACTTACCGAGGAAGCGATATACAGGTCCGTAGAGGCCCTGGTAAAACAGGACAAGGACATGGCCCAAAAGGTCATAGACGACGACAACAAGATCGACGAACTGGAACTGGTGGTAGAGGAAAGGGCGATAGAGCTATTGGCGTGCCAGCAGCCCGTGGGGTTCGATCTCAGGTTCGTGGCGACCTCCATAAAGATAAACGCCGAGATAGAGCGTATCGCGGACCTCGCGGTCAATATTTCCCAGAGGGTGCTGGATATAGCCGGAGAGCCGCCCCTGAAGCCGCTTGACGATATCCCGCGCCTAGCGGAAGTGGCGCGATGGATGGTAAGGGGGACCATAGACGCTTTCGTCAATCGTGACGAGGCGCTTGCGAAAAAGGTCATATATATGGACCCTGAGGCGGACAAACTCCGGAACGCCATACAGGAAGAGCTTCTGTTCGACCACATGATGAAGGATGGCACATGCGCGCCCAGGGCCCTGCCTCTTTATCTCATTGCGCGGCATCTTGAGAGGATATGTGACCACGCGACCTACATAGCCGAAGACGTTATTTTTATGGTGCGCGCCAAGCAGGTCAAACATCATCTTGAAGAACTTGATGGCAACAGCGGGTAGCTCCTGGTGCGGCCATCCACGCAAAAGGCCCGGTAATGAACTTCCCCAACCCATGCCGGGCCTTGTTTTTTTATTTGCCTATTCGGTGTTTCGAGGGTAGTATATAGACAAATAAGGTAGTATATATATCTTATAGGTATTTATAATAAAGGAGTGGTGGCGTGAACATACTGGTGACCGGGGCCGGAGGGCTCATCGGATACGAAGCGGTACGGTTCTTCACGGAGAAAGGCGCTAAACAGGTCGTCGGGATAGACAACAATATGCGGAAATATTTTTTCGGTCCCGGAGGCGACGTAACGCATAATATAATCGCGCTCGAGGAGGAACACCCGCATTTCAAGAACCACGCCATGGATATACGCGATCGCGAGGCTGTAGCCGAACTTTTCAAGGAAAAAGGACCGTTCGACCTTGTTATACACGCCGCTTCCCAGCCTTCGCACGACTGGGCCGCGCGGGAACCGTTCACGGATTTCGACGTGAACGCCGTCGGGACATTGAACCTCCTGGAGGCGTTCAGGCGGTATTCCCCGGACGGGGTATTCGCTTTCCTTTCCACGAACAAGGTGTACGGCGACGCGCCTAACGGCGTATCGCTGGTCGAGCTCGAAAAAAGGTACGATTACGCGGAGAAACAGGCGGTAGCGGGAGTGTCGACAAGGGGTATAAGCGAGGCGATGACCATAGACAAGAGCACCCACAGCCTGTTCGGCGCGTCAAAAGCCGCCGCCGACATCCTGGCCCAGGAATACGGAAGGTACTTCGGTCTGAAGGTCGGTATATTCCGCGGCGGGTGTCTTACCGGTCCGCAGCATTCCGCGGTCGAACTACATGGCTACATAGTGTACATAGTTGACTGCGCGATAACCTCGAAGCTCTATACCATATTCGGGTATAACGGGAAACAGGTGCGTGACCAGATACACTCAAAGGACGTTGTAAGCGCCATATTCGAGTTCTACAAGCGGCCTAAACACGGGGAGGTCTACAACCTGGGTGGTTGCAGGGAGAACTCGATCTCCATACTCGAGACCATCGATATTCTCAAGGAGGATTTCGGCCTCAAACTCAACTATATATACACGGACAAGAACCGCATAGGCGACCATATATGTTATTATTCCGACATGACCAAGTTCCGCAGGGATTACCCGAACTGGAAACTCACTATAAGTATCAATGAAATGATCGGCGAGATAGTGAAACAGCGCACGGAAAAGTTCCATAAATAACCATATCAATATCAACGGAGGCATACCGGATGAGCTTTAACGAACACAAGCTCGGGGTCAAGGAACATTTTGATAACGTAGCGGTGGAATACGACAAGTGGAAGAAAAAGAACTGGTATTATCACCGGAGCCTGATCGATTTCGTCAGGAAACACGTGGCGCCGGGTTCGAGCGTGCTCGAGGTCGGGTGCGCGACGGGCGATATAATAGCGGCTACCGAACCGGCGCGCGGGGTTGGGATAGATCTCTCCGACCGCATGATAGAGCTTGCCCAGAGCAAGTATCCGGACAAGAGCATAGAATTCATATCTTCCCCCATAGAGGAACTCGGGCTCGATGAAAAGTTCGACTATATAATAATGGTGGACCTCCTGGACCATGTGTATGACGTCGCGAACGTGTTGCGCAGCGTACACAGGTACTGCAAACCCACGACCAAGCTCCTTATCACTACGATAAACCCGTGGTGGAGCCCGGTCCTGGACTTCATGGAGAAAATAGGCGCCAAGATGCCGGAAGGGCCGCATAATTTCGTCGAACAACGGAACCTCGCGCGTATCATAGAGTACCTGGATTACGCCATAAGTTATACGGGGTATCTCTTGCTGTTCCCCAAGAAGATACCGCTTTTGTCATACCTGGCGAATACCATAGGGGTGAAGACGTGGCTCCTCAACAAATTCTCGTTCGTGCATTACGCCGTGCTTAGGGCCACTCCCGAGGACAGGACCGACCTTGGGATGGGGTGCTCGGTGGTTATCCCGTGTTACAACGAGGAAGGGAACATCGCCGAGGCCGTGAAACGTGTGCCGCGTATGGGTAAGTACACCGAGATCATCGTCGTGGATGATGGTTCTAATGACCGGACGGCCGGGATAACGCGCGCGCTTGAAGGAGAGGTCGAGGGGCTCAGGCTCATAACGTACAGCCCTAACCACGGCAAGGGGTATGCCGTGAAGGCCGGGTTCGACGCCGCCGCGCAGGAAGTGGTCATGATACTTGACGCGGACATGACGGTCATGCCGGAAGAGCTGCCGGAATTCTTTGATCTCCTCAACAAAGGTAAATGCGGGTTCGTGAACGGTACGCGTATGGTGTACCCGATGGCCCAGCAATCCATGAGGTTCCTTAACCTCCTGGGCAACAAGGTTTTCGGGCTCATCCTTACATACCTTACAGGGCAGCATATAACCGATACGCTTTGCGGCACAAAGGCGCTCTACAAAAAAGATTACCTTCGTATCGAGATGGGCCGCGACAAGTGGGGAGACTTCGATCTCCTGTTCGGCGCGGTGCATAACGGGAGCAAGATCATAGAGGTGCCTGTCCATTACCAGGCGCGCAGGGCCGGTGTGTCCAAGATGAAGACCCTCCAGCACGGGCTGCATCTTATGAGGGTATGCTTCCGCGGGTTCACCGAACTCGTTCTCGGTCTCAAGCCTTAATATTTATCCGCCTTCGTTCTTCTTCGCTTCTAATACATTTTTTACTCAGCTTCGAAGGAACTTCACACGATCATATGTGCCTTTGTTCTCGCGCTTTGGGAAAGAATGCGTAGAGATATAGTGTTACTTCGGTGGACTCCGTTCCCGGCCGGGATAGCGGATGATCCTCCATAGCCGGAGAATATATAAATGAGTTGGCGAAGGAGGATAATTCAGGAACCATTAGTCCGTGGGACTACATATTCGGAAGACAATATAAGGGCGATAGCCCTTATCGCGAGCGGATAGAAGTGAAGGACCAGCCGTCCGGTGGTCGTTATGTTGCTTTCTCCGCCTATCCAGACAAAACTTTCGCTGAACGCCCCGTAGACCACGTAGAACACCAGGTATGAGAATATTATTATGATAAGGAACGCGGGTTCTTTCCTGCCGGAGACGCGCGTGGGGTACATAAGCGCGATGGCCGGCAGGATGAACCATATGATGTTCCAGTTACCCAGGATGAAAAGGTGCTGGAAGAACGCTTTTGCCGTCGGCCAGAGCCGGGAGAAGCTTTCCTGGGTGAGGTACACGGCTGTCTTTTCGGGCGCCAGTCCCGCGTAGGCCTTGAAAAAATAGAAAAGGCCTCCGATAAGCGCTGCTGGCACGAGAAAAGCCGCCAGGGCCTTTATGGGACGCGGACCGTATCCGGAAGATGTCTTTATTTTCAGCATTGTCGCCAATAGGAGCGCGTGAAGCGCGAAATACGACAGGCCTTCCAGCTTAGTGAATATGCCGAACCCGCCGAAAAGCGACGCCAGGAGCAATGTGCGGGGGTCTTCCGAGCGGTACCACCTGATGAGGAAGTATATCGACGTAAAGTTATAATACATCATGAAAAGGTCCCTGTACGATATGGTCGCGTGGTACAGGAGGAAATGCGACGAGCATAACATGAGTATGGCTATCGCCGCCCAGAATCGGTTAGTGAGGGACCGTACCGATTCGGTGAACACCACGAGGAACGATACAAAACATACCGGGAAGATAAGTTTTATCGCCGGTTCCGTCCATCCACCGGAGGCGAACGCCATCCACGTTTCCATGAAGGGTACCTGCAGGGGGTACGGCGGGTGATAGAAATTCCCGAGATTGCCCAGCTCGCCCCAGTAGTAGAATGCCTTGGCCTTGAGGGCTATGACGTTCACCGCGTCATACGTGTTTATGGGGACCGACCAGGCGCGCCAGAATATATAGAAAAGAGTGTACGCGAGGTATAACGCGCATACACCGAATACCAGTCGGCAGGCGAGGGGCCCTTTCATGAAAAGGCCTTTTATCCCGTCGATCACGGCGCGCGCGTGGAACTGGTAACGTCCCTCGAGCCTTTTCCGTCCGGTCCATAGCATCATGGCCGCGAAAAGAAGTAGCGGCAGGAGTATCGAGTACAGTGAGAATTTTACGCCGAAGATAGCCAGGAGGAGCATCCATTGCCCCAAGAGACCCATGCCGAGGCCGAAAGAAAGCGCGAGGTCAAGGGAGAACGGAGATCTTTCCCGGCTCGAGAGGTTGACCATGAGGCCGTAACCTGTGGCGGTCGGTATAAGCAGTCCTATTATGGCTTTCAAAAGAAGCATCATGGGCTAGCGGTCGCTCCTTTCCGTCTCCGGACCTACGGCGATGGCCATATAATTACCCATTATGCTCACGGTCGGGTATTTTTCCGTGAGTTCCGCGCTAATAGTCGGTTCTTTCTTTGAGAATACCACCATGCAGTCGTCCTTACCTTTGGTGAGGTCGCCGGCGTCTATGGGTAGGAGGTTGTAAAGAAGCCTTCCCTGCAATACGAAATGATCCTGGTCCGGCCAGTCCTCTATGTCCGTTATAAGTACGGCTTTATGCCTGCCCGGTAGAGCCTCGTGCGCGAATTCCGAGAACATATAAGGCAGTCCGTGTACCATGAGCTTTTTCTGGCGTTCATCTTTTCCCGAGAACGCGGTCATCTCGCGGCCGAATATAGACGCGTGGCTTATTGTCTGGATAGCGGCCACGCAGGCGAAAAGCGCGAGAAGCGCTACCGTGAAGGCGTGTTTCACTTCCGGCAGGCTTTCGGGCCGTTTTATCCGGAGGTACACGAGGGCCGTGCCCGTAAGGACCAGGGATGTGAATATGCCTGTGTACAGGTAAACGAAGATACTTTTGCCGGAAACTATGAACGGCATGAAGGCGTTCATGTTGACGAACATGTAGACGCGTTTCACGAGCTCTACCAGGGGAAAAAGGCTTATTGCCGAGACGCGGAAAAGCGCCGTTATGACGCAAAGCGCGCATAATGTACTGATAACCACGAGTGACAGTTCTTTGTTGTTCATCCGTTCGGTCAAGTTCGGCCCTCCGAAAAGGTTAGTATACAATCCAATGTAACAAATATCATATTTAAAGTCAATAAAAGCATGGGGTTAACAAAATAATATACAGGAAAGCGCTAAAATATGGTAAAATCTCCACATCATGAAGACGCACGAGTTCTATATGCATATGGCGCTTGCCCAGGCCCGCGCGGCGTTTGATAACGACGAGGTCCCGGTAGGCGCGGTGATCGTGTATAATAACGAACCCATAGCCAGGGCGTATAACCAGATAAAGATGCTCAAGGACCCGACGGCCCACGCGGAAATGATCGCTATTACCCAGGCGGCGGCGCAACTGGCGAACGAAAGGTTGAATGGCTGCGACCTTTATGTTACAATTGAGCCCTGTTCGATGTGTGTGGGAGCGGCAATACTGGCGCGGCTAGGGCGTATCATCTATGGCGCGACGGATTCGAAGACCGGCGCGTGCGGTTCGGCGGTGGATCTTACAAAGCCGGGTCTTTTCAACCACGACATCGAGGTCATCGGCGGGGTGCTGGAACCCGAATGCCGGACCATCATGCAGGAGTTCTTTTTAGGGAAAAGGTAACAAAACCCATATAGTCCCCAACCGGCATATCCGCCAAAAACCCTTATATACCAGGCGCTCCACTTCCAGTTAAAGCTAGTAGTGACCATTTCGGTCTTGATGTGTCCGAGACGCGTTCCGGGCGCCGGGATGTCCGCGGCAAGCGGGCGGATAAGATAAAAGGAGGATATGTTGGGAAGAGACAATTATTCATACCAGAAACGGCAGAAAGAACTCGCGAAGAAGAAGAAAAAAGAAGAAAAAATGAAAAATAAACTCGAGAAAAAGAACCAGAAGTCCGGGACCGAGGCGGAACAGGGCTTAGGATAAGCTGTATTTATACCAACACAAAGAGGAGGAGACATGGGTTATCAACAAGGCGGACGCGGCGGATTCGGTGGAGGATCACGCGGTGGGTTCGGCGGCGGACCTCGTGAAATGCACAAGGCCACTTGCGACGAATGTAAGAAAGAATGCGAAGTTCCTTTCAAGCCGAGCGGCGACCGTCCGGTATATTGCAAGGATTGTTTTGCAAAGCGTAAGAGCGAAGGCAGATAGTAGGCCAGTGGAGTAAGGATGATCGGTGCCTGGCTCATTTGGGCAGGCACCTTCGTCATACGATACGGCGCGAGCAGTAAAAACTTTTCAACTTCGCTAAATTGTGCTAGAATTGCAAATATTTCTCGACCAATAGGGGACGACCGAGGACGTAATGTCCGAGGAAGTGTCGCGAAGTCCCCTGAGCGACCTGGTTCTTGGAAGTATAATATATAGTTTGTTAGCGCACGACATATGTTCAGATATCGGCGGAGGCCGTTCGACGGAGCTCACGGCATTTCCTCGGACATTGGCAGAGGTTCTCTAACCTCTGCACTTCCTCGGGGAGTGGTACCCCTCGGTCGCGCCCCGGAGGACTTAAAAAGACTTGAGTTTGAGATATACGTTCGCAAGAATGGTATATATAGTTCAGATATCGGCGGAGAGGTGTTCTGCTTTGCGAATAGCGAGAAGCTTAGCAATGCGCTTCGCAGGAACTTGCGGCTTGGATAGAATAGAGCGGAGCACCTTCGAAGCTTAGTGAGTCGAAAATAGAAGCGAAGAAGTGCGGAGAGGTGGCTGAGTGGCTGAAGGCAACGGTTTGCTAAACCGTCGTAGGGTGTTAAAGCCCTACCGAGGGTTCAAATCCCTCCCTCTCCGCCATATATTTTTTATAGCCCATTATTTATCGTAATCCCTTTTCTTATAATCTCTTGTAATAAGCTACTTGTTTAGCAAACGTCACCTGTCAGCCACGCGCCACAACTCTCCTTGAGTATAAAGGCAGGGCAAGGTCTTTGTTTTTAGTCCCCATTTCGTCCCCAATCGGTCCCCAAGGATAATGTAATTGAGCAATTCGCTTAATAGCTATAAAATATTAAAGAATAATTCCAATTTACTATTTTAGGCGTAGGCTACGGTGTATGCAGAGAGAAGGGCAGTCTTACTGAAGGAGCAAAAGTGGCAAAACACAGTTTCCCCAAAAACCAACATTATGTTCCGCAGTCGATACTTAAGGGATTTGCTCATGGGAAAAAGAAAAAAGTGTGGGCGTATGATAAGCACACAGATAATATTTTTGAGACACAGATAAGAAATATCGCAGCTGAAACAGGCTTTTATGATATTTCTGGCAAGGAGCTCTCGGAAAAACTAATGAAAGATGATAAGTTTGAAAAAAATGACCTGCCCCAAGAGGTCATAGATTTTTTAAAAACAGGAAATTATACGATAACAATGGAGGAAAAGTTTAATAAACTTGAGGATAAGGCTGCTAGTATTGTCGAGAAAATGATAAAAGCAGATGCAATATCTGGTTTGACAGAAGAGGAGAAAGTTATATTTGGATTATTTTTGGCGGTTCAGCAACTCAGGGTCAAAGTAACTGCATTACAAATAAGACAAATGTTTAATGGCATAAAAGAGCACTGCGTAAAGATGGGATTTACAGAAGGACAGATAGACAAAAGTATGGCGATGGATAAAACAGACCTAAAGATGTTCCATTTAAGGACGATAATGAAGGCGGATAGAAATCTCCCGCAGTTTCTTAACAAAAAATGGATATTATTAAAAGCTCCAGAGCGTGAAAACCTCTATATAGGGGACAACCCAGTAACGCTGCAAAATCAGAATGATTATTCTCCATATGGTAACCTCGGATTGGCGGTCAAGGGGATAGAAATATATTTTCCTATTTCCCATAAATATGAACTTGCATTATTTTGTCCCTCCATCGAAGAAGCATTTCTCGAACTAGAGGATAAACTAAAGGAATTCCCCCACTATGAACCCAAAATCGGACGTGCCTACTTAAATGAAATGATAGAAGGTTTTAAATCGGGCAGAAGTGTTACCTTACAACGTGAAATGGTGGAGAATTTAAATTATTTACAAGTAATGTTTTCTTGTCGTTTCGTTTTTTCTCAAAGTAACAATTTTGAGATTGTTAGAAAAATGATAGAAAACCGGGAAGAGTATAGAGGGTTTCTCAAGATGGAATGGCATTAAAGATGAGTGGGCCTAGCAAGTTATGGTTAACAAATTTTGATAAGAGGGGTATAATAAAGCACATAGAAACTTTTACCCTTACATAGTGAGGTGATGGTGAAGAAAAGTATTTTTGGGTAAATTATGGGCAATCCTGGCTTAGGCTGGGGTTGCCTTTTTTGTGGATAGTTGGGCAGAAATTTGTGTGTGTGCGTGTGTGTGGTGGGGGGGGGGATAAACTGTGATTGAAAAAATTTGGGAAAACATACTTGCTTCTAATGAGTACGAAGAACCACTAGTGCACAAAGAAAAAGTTGATGATGTGATTTCTTTGATGTTAAAGCATAAGGTTGACCCCTCAAAGTTTTCAGGAAACCTTTTACTTTTACTTTCTGGAGGCTTTGCTGTAGACCAAATCCAAATGCCATCAACAAAGTCAATACACCAATACAAATTCTCCCACAGCAGACCTGGGAACATGCCATTTTGGTTAATAGCTGGATTCCCGGATTTTGTAATGTGGTTTCAAGAAAAAATAGATAAAGACATAACAGAAACTGAGTTTATTGTCCTGCTGTCATCCTTATTTGGAATTGAGATAAAAGATGGTGGTGATGCAGATAAAAAGCTGTCAAAAATAGAAGATTACCCCATACAATATTGGGGAAACGCTATTGAAAAATATACTACCGAGGTTGGAAAAGCACTTGAAACATCTGTTAGTGGAGGGTCTTCTAATGACATTTATTTGGCCTCAGATTTTTTTGGGGCAATAGGCGAAGACAGCAACTTTACGCTAATCGCTAGTATGGTTACAAAATATTATTTGGAACTAAAAAAGAGTTATGGGAAATGTTTCCCAGATGAGACTTCCTTGTTAGCCATCACCGGAATACTTGATGCGAATGTCTATATATTTACTACAAAACAAATAAAATATGCTCAAATCATAGATATTGCAAAAGATACCGTAAATGGTAAAGATAGGCTTCTAGATTTCATAATCAAGCTAGAAGTATTAATCTTTTCCATTGAGAGCCCCGAGTTCCCTTATGAAGATGTCAAAGAGTCTTGTGAATCTCAAGAGAAGGCAATTAGACTAGCAATCAAGAAGGCTACAGATGTTTATGGTGGAGAAAAAATGATTGAGGATTCCGTTCGACTTTTTATGGGAAACCCACAATTTTCTAGGATAAGAAAGGATGCGGGTGTTATTTGGGATAAGATGGAAGGTGGCAGGTGTTGTCCTAAATGTGGCAAAACTTATGATGACAGTTGGAGGGTCTGTCTTGCTTGCGGAGATACCTTAACTGAAAGGGGAGCGGAGCAAGAAGATAGCGTGCTCACTAAGATAAAATCGCGAAACAGGAAAATTAGAAACATGCCCCTTGCCTATATAATTGTTGGTATTTTGGTAGGTTTTTTTTATCAAATGTGGGGAATAGTTGGTGGAATAATAGCTTTTCCCATAGCAGTATTCGTAAATATGTCAATTGGAGCTACTCAGGGTGTTAGATTGTGGAATCAATGCCGAAAAGACTACTCTCTCCTCCGTGTAAATGGATACCCAAAAGAAGAAGCGTTGTTAACTCTCTCACAATCATTTCATCCAGAATTAAGCAAGAACATTCACAGTCAGATAATACAAAAATTCGATAGTGTTGATTTGTTGGTTAATTTTTTTACGGGCGCACTTCCTGAGAATAAAAGGGAAGAAGCTTCAGCTGTAAATATTCTAAACAGGACTACAATTGTCCGAAATCGTAATGGAACATATTCGGTTAAGACAAATAGAAACAAGTCAATTCAGATACGTCCATTTCCAGAAAGGAATTAAGTCAGACGTGTTGGGTAAGCATATAAGAATAAAAGAGTTATGAGGTAAATGCAAAAAAGGTGCAAGGAAAAACCTCTTTTTGTTGTCTCTAATAATAGGGACATATAACAAAAGGAGG
>JAQUQS010000016.1 GCA_028715965.1 Candidatus Omnitrophota bacterium
CGGCTTTTTCCGTGGAGAAAGGCAAAGGTTATCATCTTTCTTTCAGCGGGGAGTTCATGGCTATAATTAGAGAGGTCCTGTCAGATCCCCTGATCCGCAAGGTGGGATATAACGTGAAGTCGGACCTCATCCTGCTAAAGGGGCTTGAAGTGGAGTTCCGGGGACAGACCGAGGACATCATGATAGCGGATTACCTACTAAACCCGGGTAGAGGTAATTATGCTCTTGATACGATAGCCATGAACCGGTTGGGCTATAATCTTGCCGGATCGACGGTGGATGACGATAGCGGCATAAAGGCCTGTGAAGAGGCGGATGTTGCCCTCAGGGTGCATCTCGGTATGTCCGGGGAGATCTCCAAGGCGGGGCTCAAAGAGCTTTATTATGACGTGGAGATGCCACTTGTATACGTCCTGGCGTCCATGGAAATTGAAGGTGTCGGGATAGACAAGGAGTATCTCGCGCGGACATCACAGGAACTCGGCGCCAGAATAGAGAAGATGTCCTCCAAAATATATGATATCGCGGGAGGCGAGTTCAATATAAACTCGCCGAAACAACTCCAGACAGTGCTTTTCGATAAGCTTGACCTACCGGTCATAAAGAAGACAAAGACCGGAGCGTCGACCGATGAGTCCGTGCTTGTGAGACTGGCGGAAATGCATGAACTTCCCCGGGAGATATTGAAATACAGGGAAATAAGTAAACTGAAGGCGACTTATTATGACTCCATGCATTCACTTATCGATGAAAGAACGGGGAGGCTTCATACCAGTTTTAACCAGACAGGTACGGTAACCGGAAGGTTGTCGTCCAGCGGGCCAAACCTCCAGAATATACCGATAAGGACGGACCTGGGAAGGGGTATCAGGAAAGCTTTCATTCCGGCCGAAAAGGGAGACGTGGTCTTCAGCGCGGATTACTCGCAGGTTGAGCTCAGGATATTGGCACATCTGTCGAAAGATAAAAAGCTCCTGGAGGCTTTTAGCGAGGGTGAGGACGTGCATAGTTTTACGGCTTCCGAGATATTCAATGTTCCCAGGGATAAGGTCACGGGTAAGATGCGGAGTACGGCAAAGACCGTTAATTTCGGCATAGTATACGGTATAAGCGCGTACGGTCTGTCCAAGGACCTGGGTATCGGGATACAGGAAGCACAGAGTTTCATTGACGCTTATTTCAAGAGGTATGAAGGTGTGAGGACCTTTATCGAGGATACGATCACGTCAGCGCGGGATAAAGGCTATGTGGCTACTATCCTCAACAGGAGGCGTCCCATCCCGGATATAAACAGCGGCAACGAGAAACTCCGCGGGTTCGCCGAACGTACGGCGGTCAATACGCCCGTACAGGGGTCCGCGGCCGATGTGATCAAGATAGCGATGATCGGCTGTTGGAAAGAGTTCCGGGATACGGATATCAAGATGATATTGCAGGTACACGATGAGCTTGTGTTCGAGATGCCGGCAGATAAGGTGGATAAGGCGGCAATAAGGATAAGGGAGATAATGGAGGGGGCGTTGCCATTATCAGTGCCGCTGAAAGTAGATATGGAATACGGTAGTAACTGGCTGGATATGGAAGAAGTCAAGGCATAGTGTCATGGCGAAAAGACTGGTATTGGGGATAACCGGAGGCTTGGGGTCGGGGAAGACGACGGTCGCGATGATCCTGGCCGAAAAAGGCGCTGTCCATATAGACGCCGACAAGATAGGGCATGAACTCCTGGAAAAAGACATGGAGGTCGTGCGCGAGATCAAAGAGCAGTTCGGGGAAGAGGTCCTCATCGCGGGAAAGATTGATCGCGGGAAACTGGCCGGTAAAGTTTTTTCCGACGGCGGGAACATGGAGCGGTTATGCGAAATAACGCATCCGAGGATAGCACGGGCGATAAAGGAAAAAGTGAACGCGATAGATGAAGGTGTCATAGTGGTCGACGCGCCGCTTCTTATCGAAGCGGGACTTGGGGCTATCGTCGACAGGGTCATCCTGGTAAAGGCCTCGGATGAGATAAAGATAGCAAGGGCCGTAGGGCGTGGCATGAGCAAAGAAGAGGCGCTTCGCAGGCTTGCTCTTCAGATGCCTGACGAGGAAAAAGAGCGGAGCGCTGATATTATCATAGAGAACAGTAAAGACATGGTTGAGTTAAGAAAAGGAGTAGACGAGATATGGCAAAGAATATGAAAGACCCGAAAGAACTGGATATAGTGCATCTAAAGAACATGAAAATAGGTGAGCTTACCGATCTGGCCAAGGATTTGAATATCAACGGTATAAGCGGTATGAAAAAGCACGACCTGATATTCAAGATACTGCAGACCAAGATAGAAAAGGACGGTATGGCTTATGGGGAAGGAGTGCTGGAGGTGTTGGAGGACGGGTTCGGGTTCCTGAGGAGCCCCGACTATAACTATCTTCCGTGTCCGGACGACATATACGTGTCCCCGTCACAGATACGCAGGTTCAACCTCCGTACCGGTGATACCGTGAGTGGCCAGGTAAGACCGCCAAAGGAAGGGGAAAGGTATTTCGCGCTTCTTAAGGTCGAAGCGGTGAATTTCGAGAATCCTGAAGTAGCCAAAGGCAGGATATTGTTCGAGAACCTTACGCCTCTGTATCCGGATGAAAGGTTCAAGCTGGAAACAGATCCGCATGAGATATCAATGCGTATAATGGACCTCTTGACCCCGGTGGGAAAAGGGCAGAGGGGCATGATAGTCGCGCCGCCGTACAGCGGAAAAACGGTATTCCTGCAGAAATTGGCGAATACCATAACAAAGAACAATCCCGAAGTGAAATTGATAATACTTCTGATAGATGAAAGACCCGAGGAAGTTACCGATATGCAGAGGTCCGTAAAGGCCGAGGTGGTGGCTTCCACGTTCGACGAACAGCCGCAGAGGCATACTCAAGTGGCGGAGATGGTGCTCAATAAGGCAAAGCGGCTAGTTGAACATAAGTTCGATGTCGTTATACTTCTGGACTCGATCACCAGGCTTGCCAGGGCGTATAACGCTACCGTACCGCATTCAGGGAAGATCCTTTCGGGTGGTGTGGATGCCCACGCGTTACATAAACCTAAAAGGTTCTTCGGAGCGGCCAGGAACGTGGAGGAAGGCGGAAGCCTCACCATAATCGCTACCGCTCTTGTGGATACCGGCAGCCGGATGGATGAGGTCATTTTCGAGGAGTTCAAGGGTACTGGTAACATGGAGATCCAGTTGGACCGTAACCTCTTCCAGAGGAGGATATATCCGGCCATCGATATCAAGCGGTCTAATACCAGGAAAGAGGACCTTCTTGTTCCTGAGGACGAACTTAAGAGGGCATGGCTTATGAGGAAAGCCCTGAGTGACCTTGATTCCGTAGAGGCGATGGAGCTATTGATCGACCGGTTGAAAAAGACCAAAACCAACGAGGAATTCCTCCAGAATATGGGTAAGGCATGATAAATGAATGAGTTATGTCTAAATAGTTTTGTATCGGGAGGGATGCCGGAAGGCTGGATAATTCAATAAATATCAGATATGCTGTATATTTACATAAATTTCGCAATAAACGCTTGAATTTTGCTGAAATTTTAGTACAATGAGTATTCCTAATTTAAGTTAAATGTTTATATATACATATCAAGGAGGTTAGTAGTGAAGAAAGGTATACATCCTAAGTACAAGGAGGCGACGTTCGTATGCGCGTGCGGGAATACGGTCCACACCCGTTCTACGAAAGAGAACATACATGTCGAAATATGCTCAAGTTGTCATCCTTTCTATACCGGCAAACAGAAATTGGTGGACTCCGCCGGTCGGGTAGAGCGCTTTCACAAACGGTATGAAGGGAAAAAGAAGGGAAATTAACGCAAAGACCATGATCGAGAAGTCATATCTTTTGTGTTGTTCCCGCGCGTTCATACGCGTGATGCCCGGGTTTTAACCGTATATAGCTCTCAGTTCATGAACTGAGAGCTATTTTCTATCATATTAATATTATTCGCGCGTGATATATAATGATGAATAAAATATCAGATATAGCGGAAAAGAAGAAACAGATATATCTATCACTTGAAAAAGAACTGGCGTCGCCGGAGCTTTTGGCGAACCGTGAGCAATATAAGACCAAGGCCAGGGAGTACGCGGAGCTCAAGGATGTAATGGAGGTATACGATAGATACCGTTCTCTTCAGGAAGAGCGCGATGGGCTTGAGCGGATGATAGAAGAAGAGGGCCAGGACAGCGAATATTCCGCAATGGCCAGGAACGAACTGGAAGGCATATCCGAAGCCGTGGAAAAGACGGGAGCGGAGCTGGAAGACCTTTTGATCTCCGAGGACGAAAGCGAATACAAAAAGAACGTTATTATGGAGATACGCGCCGGGACGGGAGGCGTGGAGGCCGGTCTTTTTGCCGCCGACCTGTACAAAATGTACACGAAGCTGGCGGATAAGATGGGCTGGCGGATATCCGTTATCAGTATGAGCCAGACGGAAAAAGGTGGGATAAAGGAGATCATATTCTCGGTAGAAGGTTCCCATGTGTTCAAGAACTTGAGGTTCGAGATGGGCACGCACCGTGTGCAGCGGGTTCCCGAGACCGAAGCCAGCGGGAGGATACATACGTCGGCAGCGACGGTGGCGGTGCTGCCGGAGGCAGATGATGTCGAGGTGGATATAAAACCGCAGGACTTGAAAATAGATGTGTACAGGGCCTCGGGCGCAGGCGGGCAACATGTGAATGTCACGGATTCAGCGGTGAGAATAACACATATGCCAACGGGGGTGGTGGTGAGCTGCCAGGATGAACGCAGTCAGCACAAGAACAAGGCTAAGGCGATGAGAGTGCTCAAGGCGCGTATATTCGAGCAAATGCAGCTGGAACAGCGGAACACGAGATCGGCCCAGAGAAAGAAACAGGTCGGAAGCGGGGACAGGTCGGAGAAGATCAGGACGTATAATTTTCCCGAGAACAGGGTCACCGACCACAGGATAAACCTTACTATCCATAACCTTTCAAATATATTGGAGGGAGATATGGAGGCCCTGATAAAGGGGCTGCAGGATGAGGACCGGAAACTGAAACTGGAGACGATGTGACCACGGGTCTGGTGGACGATAAAAGAGCTCTTGAGGACACGCCAACGCAATATCTGCGTGGTTGGGAAGATTTTATGGGGATCAGGTTGAATGTCGATCCTCGCGTTCTTATCCCCAGGCCGGAGACCGAGCTTCTGGTCGCGGTCGCGGCGGAAACTCTCAGAAAGTCGGGCGTTCTGGAACCTGCCGTGCTTGATATCGGTACGGGAAGCGGGGCTATAGCCCTGGGACTTTTGAAGTTACTTGGTAACTGTCGCTTGATCGCCTGTGATATCTCGAAAGACGCTCTCAACGTGGCCGAGAGCAACATCATGAAGTTAGGATGCGCATCCAGTGTGGAACTCATGTTCTCAGATGTTTTTTCGGCGTTCGGACCGGAGCATGAGGACATGTTCGACGCGATATTGTCCAACCCGCCGTATGTTTCCGACAAGGATTACGAAGGGCTGGATGAATGGGTCAAGGCCGAACCGAGAGTGGCGCTTTGTTCAGGGCCCGAGGGTATGGACCATATAACACGTATCTTGTCGCGTGCGATGAGATACCTGAAGCCCGGAGGTTTCGCGGCGATAGAGATAGGCTATGACCAGGCGGCAAAGGTCAGGGGATGTTTCCGGGACAACGGGTTCGTAGATGTGCGTTCTTACGCTGACCCGGCCGGATACGAACGTGTGGTCGCGGGGAGGAAAAATGGATAAACTCATGGTCGAAGGCGGCCGGAGGTTAGCGGGCGAGATAAGGGTAAGCGGGGCGAAGAACGCGTGCCTTCCGGTCCTTGCGGCGACATTGCTTACAGAGGAAGGCTGTCTTATACGGAACGTGCCGGACCTTAAGGATATATCGACCATGGTTAAGCTTCTTACCTGTTTCGGCAGGGAAGTAAAGCTTGGCAAGAATAGTGTCGAGGTATTACCCGGTAAGATAACCGGAGTTACGGCACCGTACGAACTTGTTAGCACTATGAGAGCGTCAATAGCGTTCCTTGGTCCACTTATCGCGAAATGCGGCGAGGCGCGAGTATCTTTTCCCGGCGGTTGTGTTATCGGTCCCAGGCCGGTAGACCTGCATCTTAAGGGGTTAAGACGTTTAGGCGCGGATATCCGCACGGAAGAAGGGTTCATAGTCGCCAAGGCGCGTAAGCTGAAAGGCGACAGGATATATCTGGGGGGACATTTCGGTTCCAGTGTGCTGGCTACGGCAAATACCCTCATGGGTGCCGTACTGGCTGAAGGAGAGTCGACGATAGAGGACGCGGCATGTGAGCCTGAGGTATCGGACCTGGCGAACTGTCTTGTCGCTATGGGTGCCGAGATAAAAGGGATAGGGACACCTACCTTGAAGATAAAAGGCGTTAAGGCCTTAAGGGGGGTTGAATACGACATAATCCCCGACAGGATCGAGGCGGGGACATATATGATCGCCGCGGTAGCAACTAACGGCCATCTTTTCCTCAAAGACGCTAAGATGGACCACAATCTCGCGCTGATCGACAAGTTGGAAGAATGCGGCGGAGTGGTCGAAGCTTCGGAGGACGGCATTGACGTGAAGCGTGACGCGAGGACCATACGTTCCACGCATATAACCACACTTTCGTATCCGGGGTTCCCTACGGACCTACAGGCCCAGATGATGAGTCTTATGACCGTTTGCGACGGGATAAGCGTGATAACGGAAAAGATATACCCCGAACGTTTTATCCATATAAGTGAACTGAACAGGATGGGGGCGGAGATAATCCTGGAAGGTTCTTCGGCGATAATACGCGGGGTCAAAGAGCTCAGTGGCGCTCCGGTAATGGCTTCGGACCTCAGGGCGTCCGCGGCGCTTGTCCTGGCTGGCCTTATCGCGAAAGGGCAGACTGAGATATCAAGGATATACCATCTCGACAGAGGATACGAACATATCGAGGAAAAATTATCCGCTGTAGGTGCGAAAATATGGAGAGTGAAAGAATAGAGAATAACGGCTTATCCGGATGTTCATGCCCGGATAGGGCCGGAAACGGCAATATGGAAAAATAAAGGAGGAAAAGGTAATGGCAGTAGTTCTAAGACTCAAGCGTTTCGGGACGAAAAAACGTCCTTTTTACCGGATAATCGCGGTAGACAAACCGGCGAAGAGGGACGGCAAGGCTCTGGATGAACTGGGTTTCTATGACCCCAAGAAGGGCAAGGAGCATGTCGAACTGGACAAGGAAAAGGCCGCTTATTGGCTGAAGAACGGCGCTAAACCGTCAGAGACCGTAAGCAGCATACTAAAGAGACTCGGTGTTTGACCGGGATGCCGGTGATGTCGATATGTTCAGTGATCGATATTTCGGATATTAAAAAAATGAAGATCGAAATAGTGACATTATTCCCGGGTATGTTCAGCGGCGTTTTTGAAGAGTCCATGGTGCGTATAGCTCAGAAAAAAGGCATGGTCAGCATCGTAACGCATGATCTGAGGAAATGGACCCACGATAAACACCGTACGGTCGACGACAAGCCTTATGGCGGAGGGCCGGGGATGGTGATGAAAGTGGAGCCGGTCGACAGGTGTATCGAAGACCTGAGGAATGAGGCGGGAGATAGCTCGCCTGTCTTTGTGCTCCTGACGCCCCAGGGGGAAAAATTCACGCAGAAGTGCGCCAGGAAACTGTCGGGATACGGGCATATGGTCCTCATATGCGGGCATTATGAGGGGTATGATGAACGGATACGCAGTCTGGTGGACATGGAGCTGTCGGTAGGGGATTTCATTCTGACATGTGGAGAAATACCCGCCATGGCGGTATGTGACGCCGTGACGAGGCTTTTGCCCGGGGTTCTCGGGGACGAGGCCTGTCTTGAGGATGAATCTTTCGAACATGGGATGCTTGAATATCCGCAGTACACAAGGCCGGCGGAGTATAAGGGGATGTCAGTACCGGATGTGCTTATGAACGGTGACCCTAAAAAGATAAAGGAGTGGCAGGCCGAACGTGCCAGGGAAAGGACACTGAGTCGCAGGCCTGATCTACTGGTAAAATAGCCAAGAGGAGGAAAAATGAGACAACAGGTAGCTAGTCTTGAGAAAAAATACATCAAAGCAGGGAAACCCGAGTTCAGGATCGGGGATACTGTAGATGTGCATTTCAGCATCCAGGAAGGCGATAAGAGAAGGATACAGGTGTTCGGCGGGATAGTGATATCCATAAAGGGTGTCGGCATTAACAAGAACTTTACCGTTCGCAGGATATCCTACGGTGAAGGTGTGGAGAGGATATTCCCGATGAACTCGCCGCTACTGGAGAAGGTAGCCATCAAGAAAAAGGGAAAGATCAGGCGGGCAAAGCTTTACTATTTACGTGGCAAAAAGGGTAAAAAAGCCACTAAAGTAAGGGAAAAAGTTGAGCAAAAGAACGGCTGATATCGGTACGCTTGACCGGTTCTGCCATGAGGACAGGGCCATGGCGGACGGGTATCTTAACGTGGCCGGGATAGACGAGGCAGGAAGAGGGCCCCTGGCGGGTCCGGTGTCCGCCTCAGCCGTGATCATCAAGGATCGCGTTTTCACGGCGCGTATAGACGACTCTAAAAGATTGACCGCCAAGAATCGTGAGCGGGCTTTTGTTGAAATAATCGAGAAATGTGATGTCGGTATAGGCACGGCGAGCGTTGAGGAAATAGATAAGTTGAACATATATAACGCTACCCTGCTGGCGATGAAACGGGCCATTGGGGACCTTAACACGCGACCGGATTTCCTTCTGATAGACGGTAACATGAAGATGCCGGGAGGGTTTCCGCAGTTGGCCCTTGTTTCCGGTGAAACTTATAGTTTTTCCATCGCGTGCGCGTCGATAATAGCTAAAGTGTACCGTGACCGCATAATGATGGACGAGGATGGAAAGTATCCCGAATACGGTTTCAAGAACCACAAGGGATATGGGACAAAGGAGCATCTGGAGAACATAAGAAAGCATGGGCTGTCACATATACATCGGAAGACCTTTGGACCTTTTGGGTCCCACAGAACGTAATGTGAACATGGTTGTCATCTGTATGGATCAAGCCGGATATTGTTTGCGATCGATTTTATAAGCTCGACCGAAAAACAAAGGAGAATGCCTTATGGGGTACAGTTATGACGCAAAGGTCGCCTCGACGATTAAGCTCAAGGATATAGATGATATCGCCAGAAAAGCGGGGATAGCGTCGAAATATCTCAAGAAATACGGGAAATACCGGGCCAAGGTCTCTGCCGAGATGCTCAAAGGGCCTCTAAACAACCGGAAACCCGGGAAACTCATCGCGGTAACTTCGATAACACCTACATATCTTGGAGAAGGTAATACCGTGACAACGATAGGTCTTGGTATGGCCCTCAATAGGTCCGGGAAGAAGGCGATACCATGTATATGCCAGCCTTCACTCTCACCTGTGTTCGGGCTTAAAGGAAGCGCGGTGGGCGGCGGATACGCGCAGGTGCTTCCCGCTGAGGAGATAACACTTGAGATGCAGGGTGATTTTCACGCTGTTTCAGCGGCGCAGAACCTTTGCGCCTCATTTCTGGACAACAGCCTTTTCCTGAAGAACCCGCTAAAGATAAATAAGGACAATATCGTGTGTCGCAGGGTGACCGAGATAGGGGACAGGTCCCTGCGGAACATTTCCATCGGGGGTGGAGGAAAACTTCATGGCGTGAGCCGTAAGAGCGGGATAGATATCCTGCCTGCGTGTGAATGTATGGCGATACTTTCCTTGTCAGAAAGCCTTAAGGACCTCAGGACGCGCCTGGGGCGCATGATAGTGGCTTTTTCCGAGGATGGGAAACCCGTTACCGCGGATGATCTGAAGGTGGCCGGAGCTATGACGGTACTCATGAAAGAATCCTTGAGCCCGAACATCGTGCAGACCATAGAGCACACCCCGTGTTTCGTCCATGCCGGTACTTTTGCCAACGTTTCGCATGGTTCCACCTCCGTCATAGGCGACATGATGGCTCTGGCGCTTGCTGACTACGCCGTGGTAGAGACGGGTTTTGGTGCCGATATGGGGCTTGAGAAATTCATCGATATCAAGTGCCGCCAGTCCGGATTGAAACCGGACGTGATCGTGGTGAATTGTTCCATAAGGGGTCTTAAGATACACAGCGGGGACTACGTGTCGAAGACCGGCAATATATCCGCGGACCTTAAGAAAGAGAACCTGTCGGCTGTCGATCGCGGGTGCTCTAACCTTGAAAAACAGGTCGAGAACCTCAAGCTTTTCGGGGTGCCAATAGTCGTGTGCCTGAACAAATTCGAGTCCGATACTGTGAAAGAGACCGATGTGGTCGTCCGCAGGGCGGAAGCCCTGGAGGTGGAAGGTATAGCCGTGAGCGATGTATACCGTTCAGGCAGTAAAGGCGGAGCGGAACTGGCCAAAGCCGTGACGGAAGCTTCCAAGATCCCATCCAAGTTCCGGTACCTGTACCCGGTAGATATGCACCTGAAAAGCAAGATAGAAAGGGTGGCCAAGTCCATATACGGGGCCAGTGAGGTCAAGTACTCCGATCTGGCTACCGAGAAGATCGGCCAACTTGAAGCGACCAAACTGGACCAGATGACCATAAGCATGGTCAAGACCCCGTATTCTCTTTCCAATAACGCGGCCAAGAAGGGTAGGCCTCGCGGGTTCAAGTTGACGGTAGAAGATGTGGATATAGCCTCCGGCGCGGGATATGTGCTCGTGGCCTGTGATAACGGCGAGAACTCGATGCCAGCGCTTCCCAAGAACCCGAGAGGCATGAAGGTGGATGTGGATCTCAAGACAGGTGAAACGAAAGGGCTGTTCTGATATTATGGGGGATAGGTTCATCAAGACCCCGGTAGCGGGGTATATAAGCGAGCTCTCCGCTCGATCCATGGTGCCAGGCGGCGGTAGCGCGTCGGCACTGGCGGCGTGTCTGGGCGCCGGGCTCAACCTTATGGTCATAAATTTCAGCATGGGCAAGAACATGCCGGATAAGGTCACCAGTGTTATGAAGGTCTTCAGGGACAAGCAACAGGAGATACTGGAAAGCCTGGAAGGCAGTGTGGACGGGGATTGTGAGGCGTTCACGGAACTGATGAAAGCGTTGTCTGACGGTACTCCGTCCGATGAGAAATATATACGCGCCGCTAAAGAACCTTTGAACGTGTGCCGCAAGTCCCTTGAGTCCCTGGAAATAACCGGGCTTATCGCGAAAGATTGCAACAAGAACCTTATGACGGACGTGATCAGCGCCGCTCATATGCTAAGGGCATCATTTTGGTCGGCCAGGGTGAACGTGGAGATAAACCTTCCGGGGATAAAGGACGCGGCTTTTGTGTCAGTTGTCAGGAAGGAACTGGAAATAATGGCGGAGAAGATCGCAGAATTGCATGGTAACGTAACGTCGGGTACGGGGGTATTCTGATATGGCTACGATCATAGATGGACGTGAAATAGCCCGCAGGATAAAAGAAGAGGTCCGTGCCCATGTTGACGGGATAACCACTTCGGGAGCGCCGGCCCCAAGGCTTGTGTCCTTATCATCCGGAGCGGGTGATGACGCCGAGATATATATAAAAATGCAACAAAGAGCCGCCGAACAGGTAGGTATCGAGTTCGTGCGAAAGGACCTGGGAGAGAACGCGAGAATGGCGGATATGATGGCCGAAGTGAAAGAGCTGAACGCCGACAAGGGGACCACCGCCATTATCCTGCAAAAACCGCTTCCTTTCAATGGTGAACATAACCGTATCGTGGCTTGCGTGGCCCCGGAAAAGGACGCGGAAGGACTTCATCCTTTCAATCTGGGTAAGATATTGCGCAAGGAGGCCGATATCGTGCCATGTACTCCGGGAGCGGTAATGCATATCCTCAAGGTTTCCGGTGTGGAGCTTTATGGTAAAGAGGTCGTTATCGTAGGGCATTCCGAGATCGTGGGGAAGCCTTTGAGCCTGATGATGCTGAACCAGGGAGCGACTACGACGGTATGTCATATAGCTACCGCGGAAGCCGGTACTTTGACGGAGCATACTCAGGGAGCCGAGATCCTGGTCGTCGCGGTCGGGAAAGCCGGTCTTGTAAAGGAGAACTGGGTATCCAAGGGTGCCGTGGTGGTGGATGTCGGCATAAACAGCGTGGACGGGGTTATAACCGGGGACGTGGATTTCGAGGACGTTTCGCGCAAGGCCTCTGTGATAACCCCCGTGCCTGGCGGCGTAGGGCCGGTAACTGTAGCTATCCTCATGAGGAACGTGCTCAGGGCTTATTTGCGGCAGGCTCCGGGGGCCAGTAGCTGTAAAGCGTGATCTCCGGTTTTATCATAGGACAAATAATATAAGGGAAGAAGGAATGGGGAGAATATCTTTAGAGCTCGTGCCGAGAGACCCGGCAACGTTCAAGGAAGAACTGGAACTGGTCAGGGGAAAATTTCCCTGTGTTGATACGATAAACATCCCGGATATATTGAAGTACGATGTCCGTATCCCGGAGGCCTGCGAACTGGCGGCGCCTTTCTTTCCGAAGGTGATACCGCATGTGCGGGCGGTTTCCATACACAAGGATGAACCTTTTCCGTATGTGGATAGGTTCCGGGAAAATAACGTTGGTGAGGTGTTGATCATACTCGGGGACAATCCCGAGATAGTCTCCAAAAGCGACCAGCCGTGCGATTCCGTGACGCTGATATCAAAATTGAAGAGGGAAATGCCGGATATCAAGGTTTACGCCGGGATAGACCAGTGGCGGACGTCTTTCTCTGAGGAGCTTGAATATGTCGAAAAGAAAAGGGATGCCGGCGCGGACGGGTTCTTCACTCAACCTTTTTTCGACCTGGGGCTTATGGAAAAATACGCGGACAAATTGAGGGATACACATGTTTTCTGGGGACTGGCCCCCGTGATCAGGGAGTCGTCGAAGCATTACTGGGAAACCAAGAACAGGATAGTATTCCCTGAGGATTTTAAGTGTACGATGGAGTGGAACAGGGATTTCGCCAGGCAGGTGCTGGACGTAGCGACTGACGAGAAATTCCATGTATATTTCTGCCCCATAACCGTCGATGTCGTGGCGTACCTTACCGGTATCGTATAGCCAGGAGGCTGGGACCATGGACAACAAGTTCACTGTACTTGATTTTGCCAGGAAAAAGAAAGATAAAAAGAAAATAACGATGTTGACCGCCTATGATTATCCTACGGCGCAGGCGGTCGACAATTGCGGTATTGACGCGGTTCTTGTGGGGGATTCCCTGGCCATGACGGTGCTGGGATACGAGTCCACTGTAAATGTCACCATGGATGAGATGCTGCACCATGCGCGTGCGGTGAGAAGAGGCGTAAAAAGGGCATTTCTTATCGGGGATATGCCGTTCATGTCTTTTCAGGCAAGCGATGAGGACGCGGTACGTAACGCGGGAAGGTTTGTCAAAGAAGCAGGATGTGAAGCGGTGAAGATCGAGGGAGGGGAAGAGGTCTCGGGCCGTGTGAGCGCTATAGGAAAGGCCGGGATACCCGTTGTGGGCCATATAGGCCTTACCCCCCAGAGCGTTAGCAAATTGGGTGGATATAAGGTCCAGGGCAAAGACGACAGTTCCGCGGGAAGGCTAATGAGGGACGCTAAGGCGCTGGAAAAAGCGGGATGCCTGGCCCTGATCCTTGAATGCCTTCCGGCCGGCCTGGCCGGTGAAATAACCGAGAAACTCGCTATGCCGACCATCGGGATAGGCGCCGGGGTACATTGTGACGGACAGGTACTGGTGATAAACGATATAATAGGCCTGTTCGAGAAGTTCACGCCTAAGTTCGTGAAACGTTACGCGGATGTCAATTCGGAGATAAAGAGCGCCGTAAATAAATTCCGGGAAGAGGTAGAGTCGGAAAAATTTCCCGATGACGGACATTCTTTTTCCTGATATAGCTTATACAGCCATCTTGTTATGCTGGAATAATGAAACTCTTTAACGACATCAAACGAAAGATCCTGGGGCCAGCCGTTATCTTGCTCGTTGTGCCGCTTTTACACGGCTGCGGCAGGATAGCGCAGGCCACGCCATCATCGGCTAGTGATATGTTGATGGGCACATTCGTGCGGGTCATTCTTTATCCTTCTGCCGGACTCGCGGTTCCTCCCGATGGGGCGATAAACAGCGCTATCGAGCTGGCCAAAGCGCTTGAGGACAGACTGTCACTTTATAACCCAAAAAGCGCTTTGAACGACCTGAACAGGACACGGGTATCTACTGGGGATCCGGACCTATTTACAGTGATCCGACGTGCTACGGAAATAAGCCGTTCGACCGGCGGCGAGTTCGATGTTACCGTGGCGCCTATCCTGAAACGCAACGGCTTTTATTCCGAAGTTCCCAGGCAGATATTGGACCTGATCCCCGACAACGATACCGGCGTTTCCTGGACCAACATTAAGCTGGACGAAACTAACGGCTCAGTGAGCATAGCCGATGGTACATGCCTGGACCTTTCCGGTATCGCCAAGGGATATATCGTGGACCGCATGGCGGGAAAAATGAAGGAGCAGGGAGCGGAACATTTTCTCATAAACGCGGGTGGGGATATATATTGCACGGAGAAAAAGGACGGGTCCGCGTGGAAAATAGGTTTACGCGACCCTAGGACGGGAAAGGTGCTCATCACGCTTGGGATCAAGAACGCGGCGGTCGCCACGAGTGGGGACTATGAGAACAAGGTCACGGACCGCGGGAGCGGAGAGGTGGTATCCCATATAATAGATCCCTCAACTGACGGGCCTGTGAAACTGAAACCTTCCAGCGTGACCGTTATCGCCGTCGATTGCATGACCGCGGACGCGCTCGCGACGGGGATGATGGCCATGGGGGCGGAAAAAGCGGTGGACCTGGCGGACAGCATAGAGGGGGTTGAAGTGATAACCGTGGATGAGCCGGGGTCGGACGTTGTGGTGCGATATTCCGCTTCGGCCCGCGCGTATGTTCTGGGGGGGCAGGAATGAAGATAGTAGCCGCGATGTCGGGCGGGGTGGATTCGTGTGTAGCCGCGTATCTACTGAAACAGCAGGGCCATGATGTCATAGGCGTGACCATCAAGACCTGGCCCAAGGAGGAATGCGGGGCTGTGGGGGACAAGATGTGCTGTTCTTTGGACTCCATACAATACGCCAGGAGCGCGGCGGAGGATATGGGTTTTCCTCATTATGTGATAGACCTTTCCGAAGAGTTCGCGAACGAGGTCAAAAAATACTTTGTTGATGAATATCGCCGTGGCAGGACACCTAATCCCTGCGTGAATTGCAATAGCAAGATAAAGTTTGGATACCTTATCGACAAGGCCCTGGCACTTGGGGCGGAGAAGGTCGCTACCGGGCATTATGCCAGGATAGTACGGCGGGGGGAAGATCATTTTCTGGCCTCGGCCCGTAATGCCCATAATGACCAGACTTACTTCCTTTATGATATACCGCGGGACCGACTTAAACTGGTCGAGTTCCCGCTTGGAGACCTGGAAAAGCCGGAGGTGAGGGAGATAGCTCTATCCAACGGGTTCATGTCAGCTCGCCGCAAAAGCAGTCAGGATGTATGTTTCGCCACGGGAGATAAGGATTACCGGGAGTACCTGAAAGAGGGCGGTTTGGAAATATTCGTTCCCGGTGATATACTCGATATGTCCGGTAAGGTCGTGGGCAGGCATGAGGGGATAGTCTCATATACCATAGGGCAGAGAAAAGGGCTTGGCGTGGCTACCGGCAAGCCGCAGTATGTCCTTAAGATAGATCCCGTGAGGAATACCGTGACGATCGGGAATAAAGAGGAAGCCATGAAGGGCGGTCTTGTCGTGGCGGGAGTGAACTGGCTCCTGCGGGAGAACGAGCGTTCCGGACGCAGGCTTGAAGTGATGATACGTTATAACGGGGAAAGGACCCCGGCGGATATCGAGGCTATTGACGGGGATAAGGTCATGGTGAGACTCGAAAAAGAACAGTTTGCGCCCACCCCGGGGCAAGCGGCTGTGTTCTACGATGGGGACCTTGTCGCGGGCGGCGGCTGGATCGAAAGTGTTTGTGATATTAAATAGGCCATGATACGGGAGGGACATATGGTTCGCGCGATATTGCTTATATCTTGCCCTGATAAAAAAGGGATCACGGCTACGATCACGGATTTTGTGTATAAGAACAAAGGCAACATACTACATGCCGAGCAGCATACGGACGAATACGCCAATACGTTCTTTATGAGGGTGGAATGGTCGATGGACGGGTTTACCCTGGCCAGGGACAAGGTCGGTAAGGCGTTCGCGCCTATCGCCAGGAAGTTCGGGATGGAATGGGACCTGTTCTTTACGGACAGGCGTATACGTATGGCGATCTTTGTTTCCAAACACCTGCATTGTCTTTATGATCTTCTCCTCAGGCATAAGTCCGGGCAGATCGACTGTGATATACCTGTTATCATAAGCAATCATAAGGATGCTTGTAGTGTAGCCAGGGAATTCGGCGTGGAATTCCACCATATACCGGTCTCTCCAAGGTCCAGGGACATGCGGCAGGAAGAACAGCTTAAACTGCTTAAGGACAAGAAGGTGGACCTGGTAGTGCTCGCGCGTTATATGCAGATATTGCCCTCGGCGTTCGTGGACAGGTACCGGAACCGCATCATTAACATTCATCATTCGTTCCTACCGGCCTTCGCTGGCAAGAACCCTTACTTGCAGGCCTATCTTCGTGGGGTAAAGATAATAGGGGCTACCAGCCATTATGTCACGGAAGACCTGGATGATGGTCCTATTATCGAGCAGAACACGGTCCCGATAAGCCATCGGGATTCCCTGAAAGACCTTATAATAGAAGGACAGGACCTGGAGAAAGTAGTGCTGAGCCGTGCCGTGATGCGCCATATCGAGAGAAAAGTCCTTGTGTATGACAACAAAACCGTTGTATTTGACTGATCGCTGGTCGGGACGTCGCCCGTTCGTGGAAGAAATGGTAGCGGGGGGCGGGATCGAACCGCCGACAACACGGGTATGAGCCGTGCGCTCTAACCATCTGAGCTACCCCGCCATTTTTCGATGAATTTAAATTATATGTTAAAGGTCATGGTTTGTCAATTAATGATATAATAAAGGCCGGAAGGGCTTGATAGGCGCCATGATATGTGTTAATCTGGGAAAGGATGGAGGCAGATGATAAAACGTTTATTACTGTCGGTATTCTTTGTTACGCTCAGCTTCGTGGGGGGAGTCGCTTCTATCGCGGGTGTAATTGACCGTAAGTCCGGGGACTATATCCCGGTCCCGCGCATGATAGCGCCCGTAACGAGTGAGGTGAACATAAGTGGCGAGCGCGAGGTGTCTTTTAAATGGGACGCGCACGCCGGGAGGAACGATCCCGGCCGTTTCTACATTTTCCGACTTTACAGCGGGAAACAGGCAACGGAGGATGCCCTTATGGTCAAGGAAGAACTTGCTTCGGAAGCCGGGATATCGATCTCTTCCGAACGTTTTGTGCCTGGCCAGTTCTATACCTGGTCGGTACAACAGGGGTATACGGGAAAAGGCAAAAGTGACAAAGGGTACCAAACTTTTCAGGTCATAAAAGAATAAGAGGGGGATAAAATGGATGATTTCAGGTCTCCGGAGGATCTGTTCCGCGACCAGACCGCGAAAATACGCCAGGCGGGCCAGGACTTCAATAAGTTCGTGCCGTATGTTCTTCTGGTATTGCTGGTGGTTTTCATAGCGCAGGGGGCGGTATATTCGATCGGTCCCGACGAGGTCGGCGTGGTCCAGAGGTTCGGCCGTTATGTGCGTATCACAGAACCGGGGTTGCACGCGAAATTCCCGTTCGGGATAGAGTCCGTTACGCCGATAAAAGTGAAAAAGATATTCAAGGAGGAGTTCGGGTTCAGGACAACGGCGGAGGGTGTGCGCAGTGTATACGCGAATAAAGGGTTCTATGACGAGTCCCTGATGCTTACCGGTGACCTGAACATTCTTGACGTCAGGTGGACGGTACAGTACAGGGTGCTGGATCCCGTAAAGCTGCTTTTCCAGACCAGGGACCCGATAGGTAATGTCCGGGCCATGTCCGAAGTGGTCATGCGAAGGCTTTGCGGTGATTATACCGTGGATGAGGTGCTCACGACAAAAAGGGAAGAGATAGCCAGTATGGCGCAGGACCAGTTGCAGGACCTGCTCGATAAATACGATACAGGGATCCAGGTGGTGACCGTAAAACTCCTGGACGTGAACCCTCCGGATGTGGTGAAGCCCGCTTTCAACGAGGTGAATGAGGCCAAACAGGAGAAGGAGCGCATGATAAACGAGGCCTGGGAGGCGTATAACAAGGCCATACCATCGGCAAAAGGTGAGGCCAAACGTACGATAAGCCAGGCAGAGGGATACAAACTGGATAAGGTTAACAGGGCGCAAGGTGAGGCGGGCCGTTTTAACCGGACATGGGAGGAATATAAAAAGGCCCCGGAGATAACCCGTAAGAGGCTATATCTGGAGACCATGGCGGAAGTGCTTCCTTCGGTAAAGAAGATAATCGTCGATCCGGAGCAGAAGTCCATACTGCCCTTGTTCAACGTAAACGGGAATGGGGGGCAGTCAAAATGAAGAGAATAATTAATTTTACAGTTGCGGTAATATTCTTTGTGGTCATGCTTTTCCTGGTGGGCGCCATATATGTGCTGCCGGAGACCCAGCAGGCAGTAATAACGCAGTTCGGTATGCCGATAAAGGACCCGGTGACACAGGCCGGATTGCATTTCAAATTGCCGTTCATCCAGCATGTTAGCTATTTTGAGAAGAGGCTGCTGGAATGGGACGGGGATCCCAACCAGATACCGACCAGGGACAAAAGGTACATATGGGTGGACACGACGGCCAGATGGAAGATAGTTGACGCCTTGAAGTTCCTCAGGACCGTGGGCAGCGAGCGCGGTGCGCACGCGCGGCTGGATGATATCATAAATTCGGCGACGCGGGATGTTATCACGGGCCATGTCCTGGTGGAATCCATACGCGATTCTAACCGTATATTGGACCTGAAAGGCGATATTGACAGCATAGCTTTCGCGGAGGAAGCGCTGGAACGCGTGAAGACCGGACGCCAGGGGCTTGAGAAGCAGATACTCGAGCGGGCCCAGGAGTTAGCGCCGCAATACGGTATTGAGCTCGTGGACGTGAGGATAGAGCGCATAAATTACGTGGAGGAAGTCCGGAAAAAAGTGTACGACCGGATGATATCCGAAAGGAAGCGCGCCGCTGAGCAATATCGTTCAGAAGGTCGCGGTAAGAGCGCGGAGATACGGGGTGAAAGGGAAAAGCTGCTCAAACAGATAGAATCGGAGGCGTATAAGAGCGCGCAGGAGATACGCGGTTCGGCGGACGCTGAGGCTATAAGCGTGTACGCGGACGCGTACAGTAAGGACCCCGGTTTTTACTCGTTCATGAAAACGCTGGAAACGTATAAGGATACGATAGATGACGGTACGACGATCATGCTCTCAACGGACAGCGATTACTACAGGTATATAAAACGGATAGAATAGTCCCGGATGCTGATCCGGCTAATAACAGAAAAGGGGGCGATATGGCCAAGGCTAAAGTGTTGAAGAAAATACCTGTTTCGTCCGTGAACATTTTTAAGATAAGGAACCGCCAGGGGTATGCCGCGATATGCAAAGAGAATCTTACTGAGGGGAAAGGCCGGCAGCAGGTCCTGGAACGCATGAACAAGGCCCTTAAAAGGATGGGTTATACTCTGGCATGATCTGTGTCATGATAATGTCTGGCGAATAAGACCGTGAATATAATATTTTCCATACTGGCTTTTCTGCCGGCTGTAATTGTGCATGAACTCGCCCATGGCTACGTGGCGTACCGTCTTGGTGATCCTACGGCCAGGAATGCCGGGCGTCTTACGTTGAACCCGCAGGCGCACATAGACCCGGTCGGAACGTTCTTCCTGCCTCTTGTGCTGGTCCTGATGCATTCTCCTATAGTCTTCGGATGGGCTAAACCCGTGCCGATCGATCCGTCGAACTTCCGGGATATAAGGAAGGGACTGCTTTATACGAGCGTGGCGGGACCTGCTTCCAATGTAGCGCTGGCGCTTTTAGCGGGAATAGTATATCGTACGGGGATATTCAGCTGGTGTTGTCCCGCCCAGGTCTTTCTGGTGATATGTGTGCTTGTGAACCTTGTCCTGTGCTTTTTCAACCTTATCCCGATACCGCCCCTTGACGGGTCTGGGCTAGTATCATCCTTATTGCCGGTCCGCGCCGCCAGGAGATACGGATCGATAAAACCGTATGGATTCATTATACTTATCGCGCTTCTTTATGGGGGGCTTTTGCATCGGGTGATCATGCCCGTGGTAAGTATTGTCGCGCGAGCCATACTTGGTCATTGATAGCGTGGTTTGTGTTTCCATTCCTGTCCCTGTTATCCTATAATATATCATGACGCGTGGACTGTTGGAGAGGGTTTATGAGAACTGTTGAAAATGACGGAAAGATCGCGAAGCTGATAGACGTCCTTATGGACAAGGCGGATGAATTCGTTTCAGGTGAGGAAATAAGCCGTGGAATGGGTATCACCCGGGCCGCTATATGGAAGTACATGGACAGGTTAAGGTCATCCGGATATATAATAGAAGCTTCTCCAAGGAAGGGGTACATGCTTAAGAGGACGCCGGATAAGATGCTTAAGAACAGTATTCTGCACGGGCTTGGTACGTCGTTGTTCGGTAAGGCCGGCATGTATGTTTATGATGCCGTGGGCTCAACTAACGATAAGGCTTATGAAATAGCGGAAGGCGGTGCTCCGGAGGGTGTGGTCGTCATAGCGGAGCAGCAGACAAGTGGGAAGGGAAGGGTCGGTCGTAAATGGGCTTCTCCTCCGGGTGGGGGGATATACGCGTCGATCATATTGCGGCCGGGCATGGCCCTCAACGCCCTTTCAGGCGCGACCCTTGTCGCGGCGGCGGCTGTTTGCCGGGCCATACGTTCTGTGTCGGGAGCCGACGCGGGCGTCAAATGGCCCAATGATATTTTTGTCCGTGGCCGTAAGGTCTGCGGTATACTCAGCGAGATGAAAGCGGAGCAGGATATGGTGGATTTTCTGATAGTGGGGATAGGGGTGAACGTAAATACGCCGCTGCAACTTCTGCCGGAAGGGTCCACAAGCCTGAAAGAGGAGGCCGGGGATAAGGATGTCGACCGGAACGTCCTTCTGGCGAAAGTGCTCGAGGACTTTGAATCCAGATATTCCGTTTTCAGGGATAAGGGGTTCGCGTCCCTTGTGGATGAATGCAGGGAAATGTCGATAGTGCTGGGGAAGGAAATAAATGTCATGCCTGGCCGGGGCGCGCCACTTAGCGGTACCGCCGTAGATATAGACGAACATGGAGCGTTGGTCATACGGGATGCTTCGGGCGCTTTGCGCAAGATATACAGCGGGGACATAGAATTATAAAGTAGATCGGGGAGATATGAAGATACTTATAGACATAGGGAACACGAATACGTCCATAGCTCTCATGAGGGGGACAAGGATATACAAGCGGTATTTTATCCATACATCAAAAACGTATGTATCGCCTGAAGCGTTCCGGCGACTTATGGGTGCTTCTCTTTCTGACATATCCGAGGCCGTGATAGTCAGTGTTGTTCCCAAATTCAACAAGATAATGGTGGGCACTATAAAGAAGACCATGCCACGTACTAGCGTGAAGATCGTTGGTAGAGATATAAGTGTCCCGATCAAGATCAACTACAGGAAGCCTGACGAGGTGGGACAGGACAGGCTGGTGGTCGCGTATGCCGCTTCGTGTTTATACGGTTCCCCTGTAATAGTCGTGGATTTCGGGACCGCGGTCACGTTCGATCTTGTGAGCCCGAAGGGCGAATATGAAGGAGGATTGATATTTCCCGGTGTCAGGCTGGGAATGAAGGCCCTTGTGGAAAATACAGCGCTACTCCCGGAGATAGAGTTGAAACATTTCAAGGGGGTGGTAGGCAAGGATACCAGGGGAAGTATGCTTAGCGGCATACTTACCGGATATGGGTCTCTTTGTGACGGTATAATAGAGCGTATGCGCTCGGTTTCGGGGGAGAAGATCCCGGTGGTGGCAACCGGAGGCGATGCGGCTCTTTTATCTAAATATGCCCGCAATATAGGTGTGGTGGATGCCGATCTGGTGTTCCACGGGCTGGACAGTTTATCCTGACAGCCATCCGATACAAAAACCTCTTGACATTACTGTGCAATGGTATAAAATCTACTCTTAGCACTCACGCTAAAAGAGTGCTATTTATTTGTTCGAATATAGGACATTTTTAATTTACTCTTGACAAATTCACGGAAAAATATAAAATCTATTCTTAGCACTCACGTTAAATGAGTGCTAACATCGCAAAGTTCAAAAGAAAAGATAAAACGGAGGTAGAGAACATGAAGATCAAACCGCTTGGGGACAGGGTGCTTATCGAAGTGATGGAAGCAGAAGAAGTGACAAAGGGAGGGATAGTATTGCCGGATACGGCCCAGGAAAAGCCGCAGCAGGCTAAAGTGGTAGCCGCTGGAAAAGGTAAGATGTCCGATGATGGAAAAGTAACCCCGCTGGAGGTAAAGGTCGGGGATATCGTGTTGTTCGGTAAATACTCCGGACAGGACCTTAAAATAGATGGAACTGAGTACAAGATGCTCAGAGAAGAAGACATTATGGGGATAATAGAGAAGTAAACGAAAGGGTTTTGAGCGGTAAACCCGATATTTTTTAAGGAGGAGAAATGGCAAAGCAATTACAATTCGGAGATGAAGCTCGCAGGTCCATACTCAGCGGTGTGGAAAAGCTGGCTAAAGCGGTAATAGTGACCCTCGGTCCGAAAGGCCGTAACGTGGTCATCGAGAAGAAATTCGGCGCGCCGACGATAACAAAGGATGGCGTTACTGTGGCGAAAGAGATAGAGCTCGAAGACGCCTATGAGAACCTGGGCGCCGAGATGGTACGTGAAGTAGCATCCAAGACGAGCGATGTGGCCGGTGACGGTACGACGACCGCTACCGTGTTGGCGGAAGCTATATATAAGGAAGGACTTAAGAGCGTAACAGCCGGGGTCAATCCCATGCAGATGAAAAAAGGCGTGGAAAAGGCAGTAGAGGCTGTGGTCGAAGGGCTCAAAAAAATGTCCATCCCCACAAAAGACACCGAGAAAACAGCTCAGGTCGCGACTATAGCAGCTAACAACGACAAGATAATTGGCCAAAAGATCGCGGAAGCCATGGATAAGGTAGGTAAGGACGGGGTAATAACCGTTGAGGAAGGTAAAGGGTTTGAGACCACTCTTAAGCTTGTGGAAGGTATGCAGTTCGATCAGGGATACCTTTCCCCTTATTTCGTCACTGACATGGAAAGAATGGAATGTGTCCTGGACAATCCGTACATACTTATCCATGAGAAAAAAGTCTCTAACATGAAGAACCTTCTTCCCCTTTTGGAAAAGGTAGCCCAGGCCGGCAGGCCCCTGCTCATCATATCGGAAGAGACCGAGGGAGAGGCGCTGGCGACACTCGTTGTCAATAAGATACGCGGCACGTTCGCGTGCAGCGCGGTAAAAGCCCCGGGTTACGGCGACAGGCGTAAAGCCATGCTGGAAGACATTGCCGTGCTAACCGGTGGCAGGGCCATTACGGAAGACCTGGGGATCAAGATGGAGAACCTGAACCTCACGGACCTTGGACAGGCCAAAAGGGTAACAGTGACAAAGGAGAACACGACAATCGTGGAAGGCGCCGGTGACGCTGATGGCGTTAAGGCCCGGATATCCCAGATAAAGAAACAGATAGAGGACTCGGATTCCGATTATGACAGGGAAAAGCTGCAGGAACGCCTGGCCAAGCTCGCAGGCGGGGTAGCGATAATCGAAGTTGGAGCCGCTACGGAAATAGAGATGAAAGAGAAAAAAGCGCGCATAGAGGACGCTCTTCACGCGACCAGGGCAGCTACGGAAGAAGGCATAGTTCCCGGCGGCGGAGTAGCGCTTCTCAGGGCGAGCCAGAAACTCGCGTCGTTCAAGGTAGATACCGACGACGAGGCTATAGGCGTTAAGATAGTTAAAAAAGCCCTTGAAGCTCCGGTAAAAATGATAGCCACCAATGCCGGCGTTAACGGCGAGGTCGTGGTTAACAAGATACTGGAAGAAAAGGACGAGACCTTTGGCTATGACGCGCAGAATGATGAGTTCGGCAATATGGTCAAAAAAGGCATCATAGACCCGACTAAGGTGACCCGTACGGCGCTGCAGAACGCCGCGAGCGTCGCGTCCCTTATGCTTACCACCGAAACGCTGATATGCGACAAACCGGAAAAGGACCAGGGTCCGGCTGCCGGCATGGGCGGCGGTATGGGCATGGGCGGCGGTATGCCGGGTATGATGTAACTTGTGCCTGAGCAGGATCAAAAGGAGGAACGGCTCTTGCCGTTCCTCCTTTTTTTTATGGCCAAGGGAACAATGGCGCCTTTGGAAACGCAATAAAACACTTGACTTATATCCATGCTGTGCTAAAATTAACTGAACTTTGGGGTAAGGTGCCTCCGGCATGTCCGGGGAATTCCTTAGCCGGCGGTGATACGGTGATCATTAGCCGTTAAGTCCGCGAGGCCAAAAAAAGGCTTGAACTCGTGAGAATCGGGTACCGACCGTAAAGCCGGGATGGGAAAAGTATTACGGGATCACCGTTCAACCCTGAAAACCCAAAGTTTCAGGGTTTTTTTATTTTATCCGCCTTCGCAGACTCTGTTTCTTCGGAGCTTTAGCAAAGAAGAACCATAAATTGCTTCGGCGGATTCCGCTACAAGGTGGACTGGCGGATGGTCCTCCATAGCCAGACAATATAAAAGTAAATAGGCGAAGGAGGATAATTCAGGGCCCACGGACATGTCCGTGGGGTTCCACCCTTGGAGGAAAAAGTGAAACGTAATTCAATAGACGATGTCCTTAAGGACATAAGGGCCGGTAAGATGGTGGTCGTGGTGGATGACCCGTCCAGGGAGAACGAAGGAGATCTGATCGTGGCGGCCCAGGGGATCACTCCTGAAAAGATCAATTTCATGGCAAGGTATGGCAGGGGGCTTATCTGTGCGCCTATGTCGGACGAGATAGCCGAAAGGCTTGCTTTACCTCCGATGGCGCCAGAGTTCCAGGATCCGTACAAAACGGCTTGGGCTGTATCTGTGGACGCGGCGCATGGGATCACTACCGGTATATCAGCGCATGACAGGGCCCATACCATAAAATTGTTAGCGGACCCGGATTCCGCTCCCGCTGATCTTGTAAGGCCGGGACACCTTTTCCCATTAAGGGCGAAAAAGGGCGGCGTATTGGTAAGAGCGGGACATACGGAAGCCACGGTTGATTTCATGAGGCTGGCCGGGCTTGTGGAGGCGGGTGTAATATGCGAGATAATGAACGATGACGGTTCCATGGCTAGAATGCCCGACCTCGTGAAGTTCGCCGAGCAGCACAAACTCAAGATATGCACGATAGAGGACCTTATCACCTACAGAAGGACGCGGGAAAAACTCATAGACAAAATAGCGGAGGTGGACCTCCCGACATCGTTCGGAGATTTCAGGCTGCACGCGTACAGGTCCATGACGGACGATTACCAGCATCTCGCCCTGGTCAAGGGGGATATAACTTCGGGGGAGGTAATGGTCAGGGTCCACTCACAGTGCCTGACGGGGGATATATTCCATTCTAAGAGATGTGATTGCGGGGATCAGCTTGAGACCGCGATGAAAATGATATCGGACAATGGGAAAGGCGTTATACTTTATCTTTCCCAGGAAGGCCGTGGCATAGGCATATTCAATAAACTTAAAGCGTATGAACTGCAGGACCAGGGGCTGGATACGGTCGAGGCAAATGAAAAACTCGGGTTCAAGGACGACCTGAGGGATTATGGCATAGGTGCCCAGATACTGGCCGATCTTGGATTAAAGAAAATAAAGCTTCTGACCAACAATCCCAGGAAGATAATCGGGCTCAAAGGATATGGTCTTCAGGTAGTAGGCAGGGAGCCTCTTGAGATAAAGCCCGGTGACCGTAATATAAGGTATTTGAGGACAAAAAAGGAACGGCTTGGACACAAACTGAAGCATGTCTGATCAAGGAGGAAAATATGGCGGGTTCAAAAGTGACAAAAGGGAACATGATATCCAAGAACAAGAAATTCGGGATAGTAGTATCCCGGTTCAATGAGCTGATATCGTCTAAGCTTCTGGAAGGGGCGATAGATACGCTTATCACTCATGGGACGAAAGAAGATGACGTTACCGTTGTCTGGGCCCCGGGGTCTTTCGAGGTGCCAATGCTCGCGAAGAAGATGGCTGTGACAGGGAAATACGACGCGGTCATATGTCTCGGCGCCATTATCAGGGGAGAGACGCCGCATTTTGATCTTATCGCGGGAGAGGCGGCTAAGGGAGTGGCTAAGGTCGGGCTTGATACGGATGTACCGTGTATCTTCGGGATAATAACGACTGATAACCTCGAACAGGCCCTTGATCGGGCAGGTACGAAAAGTGGGAACAAAGGAAGAGAAGCAGCCCGGACCGCTATAGAGATGACGAACCTTTACGATGCTTTCTAGGTCCGTCACGGCGTACAAGAAAGGAACACATATGAGGAAACGTACCATTTCCAGGGAAATGGCGCTTAAGATACTTTACGCGAGCGACATATCGGGGGAATCCCTATGCGATGTCGGCGTAAAGATCTGGAACGGGTCCCCGGCCGTCGAAGAGGATATCAGGGCATACGCGGATGAACTTGTCAGCGGCGTCAACGACAACCGGGAGAACATAGATTCAACGATAGTGCAATATACCGATAACTGGGAGCTGACAAGAATGGCTACGGTTGACCGGAATATCCTGCGTATGGCGACATACGAGCTTCTCTATAAAGAAGACATGCCTCCGAAGGTCGCGATAAACGAGGCCATCGAACTGGCTAAAAAATACGGGGATAAAGATTCCGGTAAATTCGTCAACGGTATACTTGATAAAATAAATAAATCGGAAAGCAGGCGATACAGTGGTAAAGACGAAAAGCAGCTCTGAGGCGGCGCGAGATAAGGCAGTAGGAAGGGTGGATCTCCATGTGCACACGAATTACTCCGACGGTGTCCTGTCCCCGGAAGATGTGGTAAAGAACGCCCTGAACAAGGGGCTTAGCGCCGTGGCGATCACTGATCATGATTGTGTGGATGGAATAGACGAGTGTATGGAAGCCGCGCGCGGAACGGGTCTGGAGATCGTTCCCGGTGTCGAGATATCCGCGTCAAGCGGGGATAATGAGATACACATTCTCGGGTACTTCGTGGCGTGGAAGAACGCTGCGTTCCGAAAGGCCGTGAAAAAGATACAGGAGAACCGCCTGGTGAGAATGGGCAAGATGCTTGACCTGCTCCGGGAAAAAGGCGTGAACATATCCACGGATTCCGTGATGGGCGAGATCAAGCGCGGGAGCGCGGGAAGATTGCATATAGCCCGGGCGCTGGTGAGCGAGAAAATGGTCGAGAACATAAGAGATGCGTTCGACAAATATATCGGCAAGAACGGTCCTTGTTACGTCAGGTATGAACGATTCACTTACGAGGAAGCTATCGCTTTGATCTCCTCATCGGGCGGGATACCTGTCCTGGCGCATCCGGGAGCGTATGGCCGGGACGACGATATCAGATCCTATGTCGACGCCGGGCTTAAGGGGTTGGAAGTATATCATCCAAAACACAGTTATTCGCAAACGAAGAAATATAAAAAACTGGCGGAAAAATACGGGCTTATCGTTACCGGCGGGTCCGATTGCCATGGTACCGGAGGCGACAGGATCATGCTGGGGTCCATACTTGTGGAGCACGACGTCGTGTCGGCCCTGCGTTCCGCCGCGGAAGCCAGGCAGGAAAAACAGTAAGATGGCGTGTACGGATAAAGAACACGAAAAATTCATGTCCATGGCCCTGGAATTGGCCGCTAAAGCCGATGAGAGGACATATCCCAATCCTATGGTCGGCGCGGTAATAACACGCAACGGTGGTGTTGTGGGCCGTGGATACCACAGGAAAGCGGGTATGCCCCACGCGGAAATAGTCGCGCTGAAAGACGCCGCCGGCAAAGCCCGGGGCGCGGATATGTATGTTACGCTGGAACCTTGTGACCATTTCGGCAAGACCCCGCCATGCACGGAAGCGATAATACGGAACGGCATAAGGTCGGTCTTTGTCGCCATGAAGGATCCTAATCCTCTCGTGGCCGGCAAAGGTATAAATAAGTTGAGAAAAGCGGGTATTCAGGTTAAGGTCGGCCTTTGCGCGGGCAGGGCCAGGGAACTTAACCGTAAATACATGGAATTCATTTCGTCAAAAAGACCGTATATCACATTGAAGCTGGCCCAATCACTTGATGGAAAGATAGCGGCGCGCAACGGAACGTCCAGATGGATAACCTCGCCTGTTTCCCGGGCATATGTCAAGAAGTTGAGGGCACGGCATGATGCTGTCATGGTCGGGATAAACACCGTCCTCAAGGACGACCCTCTTCTTTTGCCCGCCGGGAAAAAAAGCGTTTATCCGGTCAGGATCGTCGCTGATAGCAAGCTAAGGACACCGCTTCGCTCACAGCTTATCAGGACCGCTGGACACGCGCCGGTCATTATCCTGTTTACTGAACTTGCGCCGCGAGCGAACATGGAAAGATTGACCGCGGTGAAAGGCGTCAAACTGGTCCGTTTACGGTCCGTACGGGGAAGAGTGCCGCTCAGGATGGCGATGAAGGAGCTGTATCTTCACGGGGTGTATAACGTGCTGGTGGAAGGTGGGGCGGACCTGGCGGGTAGTCTTGTGGACGAGAAACTTGTGAACGAGGTCATGTTCTTCATCTCCCCAAAAATACTTGGAGGGGATATGACGTCGCTGAGAGGTAAGGGGGCCGGAGATATAAAGCACGCTATAGGCCTTAAGGATGCCGTATGCGCTAAGGTGGGGCAGGATATCCTGGTAAGGGGAAAGATATGTTCACGGGTATAGTTCAAACTATCGGGAAAGTAAAAAGCGTGCTTGAACGGAAGGGCACGTATCATTTGCGCGTGGATGCCGGGAAAAAACATGATGACGTGGATATAGGGGGAAGCATAGCCGTTAATGGTGTGTGCCTTACGCTCGTTTCCCGTTCCAGCGCCCTGTCCTTTGATGTCATAGGGAGGACTTTCGAGACCACTAATCTTAAACGTCTCAGGCCAGGGGATAAGGTGAACCTTGAGCCGGCGCTTAAAGCCGGGGACATGGTAAGCGGACATTTCGTTTCCGGGCATATCGATGGTGAACGGAAGGTCCTGAGCGTTGGGAAGACCCTCCGCGGGGTAGAAGTGGAGATCGGCCTGGAGCCCGAAGATAGGCGTTTCGTGGTGCCCAAAGGTTCGGTCGCCCTGGACGGGATAAGCCTGACGATAGGGGAAATACTTAAAAATTCGTTCAAGGTATTCATCATCCCGCATACCCTTGGGAACACCACGCTTAACATGGTCAAAAAAGGATATACGGTGAACGTGGAATTCGATATGCTCATGAAAAAAGATATGACGCGGCCGGAACATGCGGGGCCTGCGAAGGGCAAAATAACCTGGGGTAAGCTTGCCGAGAATGGTTTTATATGATATTGTTGGTACGTGTCGTGTAAAACGTAAATACGGGAGGGCAGTATGAAAAAATGTCTTATATCGATGATGATACTATGCCTGCTGGTCTCAGTATGTGGAGTGGCCGGAGCTACGGATACTCCGGGCCCGGTGACCAAGCTTGGCCGCGGATTGACCAACATATTGACGTCGCCGCTTTTCTTTTTTAAGGGCATAAACGACGTGTCGGAAGAGAAAGGCCTGTTCGCGGGGACGACGCTGGGAATTCTCCAGGGAGTCATCGAGTTCGGGAAAAGGGTAGTGGTAGGCGCGTATGAGACCGTTTCTTTCCCGGTCCCGGCCCCAGAGGGATATGCCCCGATATTGACGGACCCGGAATACCTGATGCAGCCGTGAATTAACGTAAGTTGTCACGCCTGTAGGATATATAACAATACTATTGACGCTGTTATATTATAATGTTAATATAGCAGCGTTTCTTTTAGAAATGGTCGCGGGGCGTAGCGCAGTTTGGCTAGCGCGCCACGTTCGGGACGTGGAGGTCCTGGGTTCAAATCCCAGCGCCCCGACCAATTTTTCTTCGTCACAAACTATCCTTTATCGGGGATTACCTGGCATGGGTAACGTTCAAAGGGTTCATTTCTTTTTCTTCGGAACAGTTCAAGGTGTTGGTTTTCGTTTCACCGCTTTAAACGCTGCCAAAAGGTCAGGTGTATCCGGGTTCGTGCGTAACCTCCCGGATGGCAGCGTGGAGGCTGTTTGCGAAGGCACCGGGAACCAGATCGACGCGTTCCTGGGAGAGGTCACCCGTGACATGTCGGGATATATATCGGATTATAAAGCGCGGGAAGAGGCTGTTCACGGTAAGCTGTTGGAAGGCTTCCGCATAACACATTAGAACAAGGAGGGACATGATATCTTACGTTTTATTTAGAAGGCCCGTAGCGGTGCTGGTAGCGATATCTTTCTGTCTGGGCGCGGTTGGGTGCGCTCAGCTAAAGGATAAATTAGTCCCAAAATCAAAAAAAGAGACAAAGCCGACGGCTCGATATATAAGCGTGAAGGAATACGACGTGAAGCCCAGCCTGGACCTGTATACCAAGCGATATGTGTACTGGAAGAACTGGCACAGGGACCTTCTTGACGTTCTGCAGTCGGATAACCACAAAAAGACCGTGATAGCCGCGGAGCAGGACGTTTCGAACCTGATAGACATGCGTAATATGCTGGTTGATGAAAAAGCCGCCGCGCTTCAGGAGATCATTGACGACATGGCAGGGATAGAACAACAGATAAAGATGGAAAAGGTGACCGCGGGGAACGCGGTCAGGATGCGCCGCAAGCTCGAGAATATAGGGAGAGCCGTAAAAAAAGATTTCTCATATACGAAAGTGGGAGGAAGTATAAGGAGCGAGTTTGCGAAGTGACGACAACGTTCTGATAGAAGGGTTCGTTGTCGGACCGTTAGGAGCCAATTGTTATGTCGTGTATGACGCCGGTTCCGGCAAAGGCCTGTTGGTGGACCCGGGAGCATATGACCCGGCTATAGATGAGTTCATAAAGGACTCCGGCCTGGATATCAAGTTCACCGTCAACACGCACGGACACGTGGACCATATAGCCGCTAATGGTGATTTCAGGTACCCGGTAGCTATCCACGAGTTGGACGCGGAGAGCCTGACGGACCCGTGGAAGAACCTCTCAATGCTGACGGGTCAGACCGTTAAGCCCGGGAGCCCGGACCGTCTACTTGTGGACGGGGATATCCTTGAGCTTGGCGGGACCATGGTCAGGGTCATACATACACCCGGACATAGCCCCGGTTCGATATCACTTCTTGTCGGGGAGGAAATACTCATCAGTGGTGATACTCTGTTCCGTGAAGGAGTAGGGAGGACAGATCTGCCCGGAGGGGACCAGGACGCGATAACACGATCGATAGCGGACAAGTTATACGTTCTCCCGGACAAGACCCGGGTCTTTCCGGGGCATGGCCCGTCCACATCCATAGGGTATGAGAAGGAACATAACCCCTTTATCTGAAGAAACGGTAAAATGAAAAAGCATGTGGAACAATTCCTGTATTTTATGGAGGTAGAGAGAGGCGTAAGCGCGAACACCATAAGTTCGTACAGGCATGACCTCCTCAGGTTCTCCGGATATATTGAGAAAAGCAGGACGGATATCGTTTGCGTTACCAGGGATGACATAGTCAATTACATGCTCCATCTCAAGGACGGAGGATTGGGCGCGACGAGCATAGCCAGGAACCTGGCGGCGCTTAAGACGTTCTGGAAATTCCTTCTGGCCGAACAGGTAGTGCGGGAAAACGTGGCGGCCATGGTCGAAACGCCGCGTATGTGGAAGACGATCCCTGGGGTGCTTACGAAGGAAGAGGTGGAACGGCTCCTGGCCGCTCCGCCACGCACGAAAGCGGGCATACGGGACAGGGCCATACTTGAATTGATGTACGCTTCCGGACTCAGGGTCTCGGAAGTGGTAGAGCTTAAGAAGACCGATATCAACCTGGCTTCGTTGTATGTCAAATGTTTCGGCAAAGGCGGTAAAGAAAGGATAGTCCCGTTCGGTGACGCGGCATCGTCGGCCATGGCGAAATATCTTTCGGACGCGAGACCGCATCTGGTCGGGTCAGGCCAGTCCACGCATTTTTTTCTTTCAAAACTGGGCCGGAAGATATCACGACAGAGCCTCTGGAAAATGATAAGGAAATACGCCGTTAAAGCGGGGATAACAAAACATATCACGCCGCATACACTTCGGCATTCTTTTGCCACGCATCTTCTGGAAGGCGGAGCGGAACTCCGTGGCGTGCAGGAAATGCTTGGCCACGCGGATATTTCCACTACGCAGATATATACGCATGTCACTAGCGATAAATTACGTAACGTACATAAAAAATTCCATCCCAGGGCGTGAGCCCGTTCGTGAGGTGTCTTATGAAAAGGGACCTGGCAGGAAAAATGACAAGTGTATTGCCTCCTAAGATCGTGCGTCTTATCGCCTTGATAGGGGAGAAGGCCCGGGATGGCGGGTCTCGAGCCTATCTTACAGGCGGTTTTGTCAGGGACCTCGTGATGGGTCGGGCCAACAAGGACGTTGATATAATGGTCGAGAGGGACGCGATCGGGTTCGCGGAACAGATGGCGTGTGTTTTGAACGCTTCCATCGCGGTGTATCCGAGATTCGGAACAGCGACCTTGTTCCTGCCCCCAATTGGCTCCAGGGGGACAGGGGGGCTCAGGGTAGACCTTACCACCGCGCGTAGAGAGACCTACAAAAAACCAGCCGTACTTCCCGACGTGGCCGAGGGGGATATCAAGGATGATCTTTTCAGGAGGGATTTCACGATAAACGCCATGGCCGTGTCCATATCTCCGGGAGAGTTCGGGGCGCTGGTGGATCCGTACGGGGGAGAAAGGGACATCGGGAAAAAGATAATACGTGTTCTGCATCCGGGAAGTTTTATTGATGATCCAACGCGCATATTCAGGGCAGTAAGGTTCGAGCAGCGTCTGGGGTTCAAGATAGAAACGGGAACGAAGCGGCTGATAAGAACGGCCGTTCGTGAAAAAATGTTCGACAAAATATCAGGGGAAAGGTTACGGAACGAGCTTGTGGCAGTCATGAACGAGAAATATCCCGAAAGGTGTTTCTCCCGGATGAGCCAGCTTGACGAAATAAGGTTCATCTCTCCGGGTATGAAGCTCGTGCCGGACTGCGCGCGTGTCGCAGGACAGATAAGAAAAGACCACGCCTGGTATGCCGTTGCTTTTCCTGAGGAGGACCATCCGGGTCTCTGGATAGCTTACCTGATGCTTTTTATGTCGGGGCTTACCTCCCGGGCGGCGGAACGCGCGCTCAAACGCCTGATATTCTCAAAGGATGTTACGGCTAAGGTCATGGCCCAGAAGAGCGTTCCACGTAAGGAGATAGAGTTATTAGGGTCCGGCAGGTTGACAGCCGCCGGGATTTACGATATCCTGAAGCCTCTGCCGGTCGAGGCTGTGCTTTTTTTGTACAGTTCCGCCGGGGGAACGCAGGCAAGAAAATATATCCGCGCATACCTGCGGAAATACCGTTACGTTGTGACGGAGACGGACGGGAACGCTCTCCATGAATTGGGGGTAAGGCCCGGGCCGTTCATGGGAAAGCTCCTGCGTGAGATACTGCGCAGAAAATTGGAAGGCAAAGCGCCGACAAAGGAGCGGGAACTCGGGCTTGTCAGGGACATACTTTCCGGACGGGAAAGGATATAGCGCGGGATATGCATTTAAGCGTTATTTCGATAGAGCTTTATATAAAAAGTTCACGTAGTCTTAAAGACAAAAGAAGTGTTCTCAAAAGTCTTAAGGAAAGGATGCGGGCCCGCTTTAACGTTTCCGTGGCAGAAACGGGAAAGCTCGACAAATGGCAAGCCGCGGAACTGGCTATAGCTATAGTGTCCAACGACCGGACTCGTCTCTCAAAAGAAGTAGACGGCATCATGGGTCTTGTGGACGGTTATGTGAAAGTAGTGGTGCTGGATCATCACGTGGAATATCTATAGGGGATCGGGGATATCATGCTGGATAGGATGGATCGTATATGTGAGACCATAAAACGAGAGATATCGTTCATTCTCGCGTCAGAGATAGACGATCCGCGTGTACAGGGAGTAACGGTCGTCAGGGCGGAAGTGTCGAGGGACCTCAGGGAGGCCCGGATATATTGCGTTATTCCGGCAGAGAACATGGATAAGAAAGACGGGGTACTAAAAGGGCTAAAGCGGTCTGCGAGCCATGTGCGCGGGTCTCTGGCAAAAAAAATAGCCATGAAATATGTGCCGAGGTTAACTTTTCTGGAAGAAAAAAGGGATCAGAAAGCGCATGGCGGGATAGACGAGATATTCGCCAGGCTGGAAAAGGAGAAGAAGGAAAAAGAGATGAAAAAGAAACTCACGTATATGTTGGATAACGATGACATGAAAGCGGTCGTTGAGGCGATCAAGGGCGTGGACAACTTTCTTATTACCGCGCATATTAATCCCGAAGGGGATTCCGTGGGCAGCCAGCTGGCCATGTACCACATCCTTAAACAACTCGGTAAGACCGCGGTCATGGTGAACCACGACGTCGTCCCGGATAACCTCAGGTTCCTTAAAGGCTCCGGGCTTATAACTGATTCTATCCCGGAGGGGTTTGTCGCCCAGGCATGTATCGTCCTGGATTGTCCGGTCATGGAGCGTACCGGGGTAGTGGAGAGCCTGCTGGCCGAAGGCCTCCGGATCATCAATATAGACCATCACGTGAGCAATTCCATGTTCGGGTCCGTTAATTGGGTGGCGCCGGAGGCGTCGTCCGTGGGAGAGATGATATACCATCTTATCGCGGCGTTGGGGGCGGAGATCTCCGAGGAGGTGGCCGAGCCTATATATACCGCTATAGTGACCGATACGGGCAGGTTCAATTATGACAATACCACTTCGGTAACACACGCCGTAGCTGGCGAGCTCATAACCAGGGGGGTCGATCCCAAGAGGATGTACAGCCAGATATTCGAGAAGAAATCGTTCGAGGAAATTAAGGTCCTTGGGAGCGCTCTCTCCACGCTCAAGCTTGAGGCGGGCGGGGCTATAGCTTATATGTACATTACCCGGGAGATGTGCGAGCGGGAAGGTGTAAGCGCGGTGTCCACCGACGAATTCATTAACTATCCGCGTTCCATAAAAGGGGTAAAGGTAGCGATCTTCTTCAAGGAGAACGGCAACCATAAGAACAAGATCAACGTGAGCTTTCGGTCCGCGGGGGATGTGAACGTGAACAAAATAGCCGCGGGATTCGGGGGTGGCGGGCATCCTCTGGCATCGGGATGTGTGTTCGAGCGTTCTCTGGAGGAAGCGATAGACATCGTTATCAAGGAAGTGAAAAAGGTCGTTTTCGCGGAAGAGGGTGCCGGCAATGGCGAATGACGGAGTGCTTGTCGTGGACAAGGAAAAAGGCATGACCAGTCATGATGTGGTTAGCGCTGTCCGGCGCAGGTTCGGCGTAAAAAAAGTGGGGCATGCCGGTACGCTCGATCCCAACGCGACCGGAGTACTTGTGCTTTTGCTGGGAAAGGCCACCAAAGCCTCAGTGCTTTATTCGTCGGACGAAAAAGAGTACGAGGCGAGGATAAAGCTGGGAGAACGTACGGATACGGGAGATCGGGAAGGCGTGGTGGTCGCGACAAGCGACGCGCTTCCAGGCGAGGATGAAGTGAGGCGTGTGGTGATGGGGTTCGAGGGTGAGTCCGACCAGGTCCCCCCGATGGTCTCCGCCAAAAAGGTCAAGGGCAAAAAACTTTACGAGTTGGCCCGCAAGGGCATAGTGGTCGAGAGGGAACCGGTAAGGATAACCATATCGGATATGGAGATAACTAGCGTCGATATGCCTTTTTTCGATGTAAGAATGACATGTACCAAGGGGACATATGTTCGTCAGCTGGCGGACGATATCGGGACCGTCCTGGGATGTGGCGCGCATCTTTGGGAACTCCGCAGGACGAGGTCCGGAAAGTTCCGGATAGAGGACGCGGTCGGGTTCCAGGAAGTAATGGAAATGAGCCCGGAAAGACTCAATGAAGTTATTATACGGTTATAGAAGCTGGAGAAGTAAATTAAAGGCCCCGGTGGCTTGTATCGGTATCTTTGATGGCGTGCATCTTGGCCATCGTAAGGTGATAGCGCGGACCATGGCTTTCAACGCGCCGGGTCGTGACCGTATTGTGATAACGTTTGATCCCCATCCCAGGAACTATTTCAGCAGCAGGAACGACCCCCCCCGTATAATGTCCCTGGAACACAGGCTGTCGATATTCGAGAAGATGGGTCTGGACGCGGCCGTTGTTATAAATTTCTCCGAGGCCATTGCTTCTATGGCGCCTGAGGATTTTGTCGAAAAAGTGCTTGTAGGTATGGGGGTAGGCACTGTCTTCGCCGGCAGCAATTTTTATTTCGGTGCCGGTAAAAAGGGCAGTATAAAAGAGCTGGCAAAGATAGGCAAAAAGTTCGGGATCCAGGTCAAGTCCGTACCTCCGGTAAAAAGGGACGGCAAGATAGTCAGCAGTACGTGGATCAGGGACCTTATCTCAAAAGGCGACCTTGTCAGGGCGAAAAGACTTTTGGGACGGCCTGTTTCAGTGTTGGGGACCGTTGTAAGCGGGGATAAACGCGGGAGGAGATTCGGGATCCCTACCGCCAATATAGACCCGCATCATGAGGTGATACCACCCCCGGGTGTTTACGCGGTGGATATCCCTCTTGGAGGCAGGTCTTACGGCGGAGTATTGAACATAGGGTTTAAGCCGACATTTTACGGTAATAAGTTGAAAGCGAGAAAGGAGCCGTGTATCGAGGCGCATATACCCGGCTTCTCTGGCGACCTTTACGGCCGCCACATAGAGATATTTTTTCTGTCCCGTATACGCGGAGAACGCAGGTTTTCCGGGGAAGACAAGCTCAAAGAGCAGATAGAAAAGGACATTTCGGCCGCGAAGGGGATATTCCGAAAAGCCGGCCGGCTCGCCGTAAATAGGATGACATAGGTGTGATTAAACCGTGGAATCTTCTTTATTCCTAACCGTAATAATATTATAATATAACTAACAAAACCACGTTCATTATTATTGTATTTACAAAGTATTGTTTATATGCTAACATACAGCCCGATGATAAAATCCGGGACGTTTGTTGGCGTCCTTGAACAGGAGGTGAAATAAAGCAATGGCAACCACAAAAACGAAGAAACAAGAGATCATTGGAGAGTTCAAGAAGCATGATTCTGATACGGGATCTCCGGAGGTACAGATAGCGCTTCTGAGCGAGAGGATAAATTCTCTTTCCGAACACTTCAAGATGCACAAGAAAGACCATCATTCCCGCAGGGGACTTCTTATGCTGGTCAACAAGAGAAGAAAGCTACTTAAGTATTTGAGAACAGTGGATGATGAAAAGTACAAAGATACCATCCAGAAGCTCGGGCTCAGGAAGTAAGAGCCCCGATTTTATTAATTCAACAGGAAAGACAGGTATAGGATATGGAATCAGTTACAACCAGATTGGGGAATGAAGAACTTATAATATCGACAGGAAAACTTGCGAAACAGGCTGACGGGTCGGTCACCGTGCAGTGTGGCGGCACTATGGTGCTTGTCACGTGTGTGTGTGCCAGAACAGCCAACGAAAGCATGGATTTCTTTCCCCTTACGGTCGAGTATAAGGAGAGGACTTTCGCGGCGGGCAGGATCCCAGGCGGATTTTTCAAGAGGGAAGGCAGGCCTACAGAGAAAGAGATACTCACTTCCAGGATGATAGACAGGCCGATAAGACCGCTGTTCCCGGACGGCATGATGAACGAGGTGCAGGTGATAGCGACAGTGCTTTCATCCGACGGGAAGAACGAGTCTGACGCTCTCGCCGTTATCGGCGCGTCAGCGGCGCTCACTATATCCGATATACCTTTTAACGGCCCTATAGGTTGTGTGAGGGTCGGCAAGGTCGGGG
>JAQUQS010000017.1 GCA_028715965.1 Candidatus Omnitrophota bacterium
TGCCATAATTGATCCCAAGGGAATACGCCAGCTGCTGGACCATGAATACGATCGAGACTAATAACGACAATGTCTTCATCGCGAAACGTTTACGGTGATCCGACCTTACTTCGATAAAGACCGAAGTGCCCGCCGACCACGGCAAGTCCCCGCCGCCTCCAGATCCAATTAACGGTGGCTCTTGCCACCGCCACTTTAAAAATTTAATTAACATATTCATAACAACACCCCTTTGCGTTATACATATTATATGACATAGCACTTTTTAAAACAATTAACCAATAATATAAAAAACTGCATCTTTCATAAGCTAACAGTATAAAGTATATAATATTATTCAAGCCCTTCAAAATTTTGAAACTGGCATTTTTGTCTTTTAACGATTTTGGGTAGATTTTTGATCTCTAACATTGGCCAAGATTGGATCAATGTTCATAAAGTGTTTATTTACGATAGAATACGCGCAAGGATTTTCGTTCTGGAGAGTTGTCAAGTTTTTCGCAAGGAATATGGTTTTAACCCTAGTTATACGAATTACGCGGATATTTCAATGCGGACAAGCGCCTCGATCTCTTCCCTTATAAGCCTTCCGACATTCAATTTGCTTATTTCTATAAGTATGCACAGCACGTTCTCAAGGTTCGACCCGATATACTCAATGGTATCATCAACACAACCTACCGCCAAAACACTTGGACGATGGTCATAACTATTCTGGCGTTTACCGATACCAATGACCGCCATTGCCGGCAATAAGCGACTGACCTTGTTCCCGACCAACGCATCCGTTAACACATCATTTCCGAGCACAACGAAATTCGGGGTTTGCTCTTTATCTGTCACCCTCATGTAGTCTATCATCCCATTTGAATGCAGATCCCCTTCAAAAGCTACCACTGATACGGAATCTTTCCGCACTTCGATCCCCTTCTCGGCAAGCGTGAGCTCAGCCATGGTAACCGCGTCTTCCGCCGAGAGCGAAGCGCTATCACCGGTTATTATCGGTACGATATTAGCCAGGTATCTCATGTTCTCCGGTATCTGGTCTTGAGACGCCGCGACCACACAGAGATAAAAGGCTTTCCCCTCTAATTTTTCCATAACAGGGAGAAGGGCATCCAGGTCGATGCCCGGCATTCGCGCGTCAACAAGCATGACTTGTGGATAGTCGAACCTGAGAGCGGTCATTTCCTCCGTGATATCCGATATGTTAATATCTTCCCTCGCCAAAGACATGTCCCGATGCGACAATAGTTCCCCTAATCTCGCGTAATCCCCTCGCTCGATCGCGGCAACAAGTCCTTTCTGGTAGGAAAGGAATGTTTCACGTGACCTGAGATACTCCTCATCCTGGCCGTCCCGTTCTTCCAGGGCGGCAAGATCTGAGATCGCCTTTACGTATCCATCAACCCATTGCCGCTCATTATCCTTCGTAAGTACTTTTTGCGGGGCCACTTCCCACTCCGCGGAACCATAATTGACACGGGCAAAAACCTCATCCAGCACGTTCTCGCGCGTCTCAGCAGGGATAACCCCGAATATCGATCGGGATACGTCCGCGAGCTCAAGATCGCTCATTTTCCCTAGATTACGCAAAGCGCTTTCCTGCATACCAGACATATACGGATGCACAAAATACGGATACGCCATAGCAATACTCTGTATGTCAGATACTCGTATCGCCTCTTCCAGGAGTTTTTCCGGCTCGCCATCTTCAGTATATTCCACGAGTACATTTATCGAATCCGAGCCAGTTACAATATCATTGAACTCGCCTTCGGAACTCACAGCGAACACCCGCACATTATCGTCACGATACCTGGCGTTAACATCCTGTATGGCGGCATCAAGCATCTCCCCCTTTCCCAGAACTCCGATAAATACCCGCTTTGCCTGTTCCGCTGTATGATACGAAGGCGCCGCTCCTTCTATCGTGGCATAACCTTTTTTGACAGAAGCGGCACGATTCGAACGGAAGACATAATAATTAGTTGCTGAATGTACCATGACAGCCGGGAGCAAATATGCCAATGCGTAGAATGGGTAATATGATGTGGGTATACCCAAGATCGTGATCAGCGCGTTAACCCCCAGGATATTGATCGTCGCAACAACAAATGCCGTTAAACGGCCTTTATTATGTTTTTCAACGAACCTATACGCCATAACTCCTTGCGCCGCGATAGAAGCGCCGATCATTGCGTAGATCACAACATCCATTCCCGGGAACCCGGCTAAGCCCATTATCCCGGTGAGCACTCCGGGAACGGCCACAGGCAGATAAAAGAACTTTGCCTGCTCGACCAGAGGCGCCAGTAGCATATGCTTTTTAAACTCAGGCCATGAGGATGGAAGAACTGGCAGAGGCTTGGCCATGTCCGCGTGCTTTCCTTTATACCGGGAATTAATGCTGTCAGCGATGGCTTTATGACGCGCGCTCTTCTCCACATCCGTACTGCCGTAAAGCCTAGCCATCTCTCTATGCGCTTCCTCATAGTTGGGCCATAACGCCGTGGCGCGTTCATAATGTAAAATTGCCGCGCCGGCGTCCGTTTGCGAGGCAGCCGCCGTGTAATGGGCTTTAGCCAGCAGTAACTTCGCGTCCGATGTCATAGCCCGGTCATATCTCGCTATCCGTCTTATCATGGACAGAGCCCCGACCAGGTCTCCCTCGGACAGAAGTATCCGGAACTCCGCAAAACGCTTTTCCGCAAGCCATTTGCCGGTAAGTGGCGGCAGTCCGGCTATCGTTCTACGGGCCGTGGGTATATCTCCGGACATTACATTGAAATACGCGAGAACGAGATCAACATTACCGAGCATCACATCGTCCATCTTGAAGGTTCCGTCCCCGAGGATCTGGAGCCTTATCCCTCCAAGTGATCCGGTTATTCCCGCCAAATAGACCAGCACATCCGCGTCCTTATTGCTTTGCATCACCCTTAAATATGGCATTATATCGGACAAAACCTTGTTCGTATTGCCCAAGATCAGAGCGCGGTCCATCTCGTCCGTAGCCCCTTCCAGCGCTGCACCCATAAGCGCGAAAAGATCACTTATCGCGCGCATTTTTTCAACATCGACCTGTTTATCTAAAAGTGATGTTTTTAACACCCGTGATATCACTCCGAACACCGCGCCGGCTCTCTGCCGCAGGCCGGGAGCACTTAATAGTTCCCGTAGTGCTTCGACAACACGCGACTCGTTACGTTCCTCAAAAAGCGTGTTGTGTTTCACGCATATATCGATAAAGCGATTAATAAGATCCATGTCCGGGCTTGCTCTTTTGATCACAGCTTCTCTCATGTATCTCTCCGCCTGGACCAGAGCGTATTCCCTGTTTTGCGGAAGATCTTCCTTCCCATAACGTGACGCCTGTTTAAGATACGCGTCGGATATCTCAACAGCCAGCCTGGACCCCTTATCCTCATTGGACCGGAGAAGTACGGGATAAATGCTGTCAGCTACTTTTCTCAATAAAGTATCGTCCGGACTTGGTCCCTCGGATGACGACACATCACGGCTATATATGCGGCAATATGCCAGCCCTTCCAGATAAAGGTTGTTTTGCGCCTCGTCTTCCGTCATCGGTGACGTCTCCAGGACATCCAGGAGCCATAACGCCCTGCCGTATTCGCCCTCTTTTATCAAAGATCCTATCCTATTTTGCAACCGCGTCAATATACGCCGATAATTCGCGTTATTTCCGTCCAGGGGCGTCATGACGCCGGCGGCACCCAGTACCCCTGAAAGTATCCCGAATCCCCGCCTATTCTTTTCATCCTGGGTCTTGTCGCCCGAACGCAATTGGAACCACATTTCAAAAACCTGCATTTCCGCTTCCAGGGCGTCACCGGAATGGCCCGCGAGCCTGCGCCTCATCTTTGACGCCAGCTCTTCATTTTTCTCCACGGCACGGGCCCAATCCGACCTTATTGAATAGGAAAGCATGTCATCGCAAACGCGATCTACATCCCTGATCTCCTCCAACATTGTTTCCGCGTTCGTTTTCAGGGTTGGGTCCGTTCCCGCGGCCTTACGTAAAAGCGTGGTAGCCGTCCCCAGATCTCCCTCATCATAGGCTTTTACCGCCTTATCCCATATTTGCCGGGCCCTGGCCGTGGCATCCGCGGGTTCCGGTTCCAGCGCTTTTTTCATGGCTTCAGCGGGCCTATTATCTTCCGGGTTGGCCTTAGCGGCCCGGATAAATGCCTCTTTAGCGGCATCTTCCTTCCCCATTTCGGCAAGCAAAATACCTTTTTCGTAGTTTGCCCTGGATACGATCTCCCTGGTCCTCGGATATATGCGCAGGCGGCGCCTGCCCGACGCTCTTTCAGATCTTTTTATCGCCATGTTCTCCAGACCGTCATACGCCCGCACGATCTCCTCACCTATTGATCTTTTGCCATCACTATCTGAGGGCAACGATCCATATGCCTGCTTCAGGCGTTCTATGCGAAGTTGAATAGCTTTATCCACGGAAAAGATATTCCTCCATGCGCGTCTTGGCGCCGAATACCAAGGTCCATTATCATTGAGCACCGCATGCGCGTAATGTGTCATAAGTTCTCTGCTGCCGGAAATATTCAGTCCCATCTTCATCGCTTTTTCATAAGCAGCCGTTGCCCGATGATATTTTCCGGTTGCATACAACATTTCCGCGCGTCTGGCCTCCGATTCGTAACTGTCTTTGTTTAAAGATGTTATACGCCTATCACACATCATTCGTTCTATCCATCTCCATCTGGGATATGTGGCTTTCAGTCCCAGTTGTGCCATTACGGAAAACTCTCCGTCTTTATCAACCTCCGATACCTTACGGAAATATCCACGGGCGGAACGGACATCACCCTTTTCCCGGGCGGATATGGCACGTATCAATAACCATGCGGAAACGACACCTCTGTCCCCGGACCTTCGCAGGTCATTATCTCCTGAGATAATTTCGAGACGTGTTCCGGAGGCCGCGCGGAATTCAGGATCTGAAAAAGCCTTACCCGCCAACAGTCTGAGAAGAAGGGACTTGAACTTAACCGGGATGTCCGGGCGAGATAAAGACATGGATACATTATCAAGCATATCGCTGCTCATATTCCCGGTTATCACCTTTACCATGCCCACGGCTATTGACATGTTTAAATTAATAGCGGATAGGTCGGCATAGAATTTAAATATCGCGGCCATATCGGCCTGCTTTTCCTTCTCCGGGATGTCCTTATCCGACGCTATACGGGTCATACCGTCCACCAGGACCTGGCCGACCGTCCTTATGCTCTCGTTCTCGACATCACCAAAACCGTTTTTGATCCTCTCAGTCGCATCGACCGCCTGGCGCGCCATTTTCATATACTGTAAGCGATCTTGTTTGCTGAGGGCTATCTTCATACCTACAACATATGCCTGGAGAAGAAACTCTGTTTTTTCACGGGTATCCTGTGATATATTCGATAGTGGTAGCGAAGCGAAAACTTCCCCGGCCTGCTCGTTATTCCCTGACGACAATTCCTTTTCTGCCAACAGGAGCCTTATAACGGCTTTCCTGAAAGTTATATCTTTATCATCGGCGGGTAGATAGCGTTCTGAGACATCCAACAATATATTAAGGTATTTTACGGCTTGCGCGGCGGGTTGTCCGCGTAAGTTCGCGATAACAGCGTTGAACATACCTCCCCTGGAAATAAAAGCGGCAAGAGAGCGTTCGTCAGTATCCACCTGCGCGGTCCTTCTGGCCAACTCCTCGTTCTCGATAGAAATGATATTCCCCAGAAATACACGGTGCTCGTTCCCGGAAGATCCCTCCAGGGTTTTGTCTCGCATTTTGCCTGACAATTCCCTATCTGCCTTCAATTTATCGGACAGTTCGTTGAGGTCCGCGAGCCTGCGTAAGGTATCCATCACCTTTTGTACAGATCCGGCAATACCGTCACATTCGACCTTTTGAGCCTCAACTATATCCTTCATGTGACGCCTTGAAACCCTATCAAGCACGGCTCTGGCTTTTTCCGGCGATGCGATCTCATCGTTAAGATAGAATGCCGCGAGCTTCATTGAATATCTATTGTTGATACCATCAATTGAAGCGTCCGCATTGAGGGCTGATTCCAGCTCTTTAGCTGCCATTACGATATCGCCATTCTCCTCGAATCTGGCGGACCTTCCCAGTCGTGCGCGGACATTGGACGGATCCAATCCTATAGCTGTGGTGAAACATTCGAAAGCCTGGGCCTGTTTCCCATCCTGGGAAGCCAGATCGCCCTTGAACGCCCAACTTCTCGCACGCAGTTTCCTGAATTCATCAGGAAGATCCACCATGAAGCTCAATGCCGTATTCTCCGCTTCGTCCAGGGCCCTGTCGGCATCTTCCCACCCGGTCCTGGTGGCGTCCTTATCCTCGCCAGCCAGGACACGAGCTTTCAATACGTATAGACTGACTATTTTTCCAGAACAATCCGGCGGCGCGAATCCCAATGACCTTTTGACAGCCGCAAGTAAAGGGGAACCACTCATAGTGTCGTCGTGAAGTACCTGCAACACCTTTAACTCCCCGATAAGAGCGTCTGTTAAACCGGGCAAACCCGCACTCTCCGGGTCTTCCTGCGCCACCTTCTCAAGATACTCTATCTTTTCACTGATCGACCTCATTTGGCGTGCCGGAGCTCCGGTCATACCTAACGGCTCGTATTCATACCATATCCTAGGCACTTTCAGTGAAGGGTCAGCAAGTTTTTCGCGAAGTCTCCCTATCTTCTTCTCTTCGTCCACGGTATCCGGTATGTCACCGCCTTGTTTACGCATTTCTCTCATACTTAACGCGGTACGCAACCCCTCATATGTACCTAACAATTCAGCCTGTTCGGCGACCGCCTCAAGCGCGCGTGGATCTATTTTTGCTTCTTCTTTTCCCGCGAGGCGGGACATATACCCCATATACCATCTCGCGCGCACAGCATTGCCTAGTTGCATATGCGCTGCTCCCATAAGCGCCGCCGTTTCCGGAGAGAATCGGTCTTTGCCCCAGAAAAGCTGCACGAGTGAAAAGAAAAGAAGACCAGTGGAAAGGCCCGTATTATACGGCATTACCCATCCCAGGCTTTGGACGGTCGTCACGCCCCCACTGAATATAAGACCAAGTACAAGCGCCGAAAGATATGGCAACAGGAAATACCCCACGGTCAGGCCCAGGACCGCTGCTAATAAACCGTATATTATGGTCCGCCTTGGTAATATCGTGGTCCGGAGCGCTATCCCTACGTCGTGCCCGACGATATCCCTGGCCTCTTCGGCCCTGCCATCCTGTAACAACATGAACCCAAGCTCCATCCTCGCGCTAGCGACATCTTCCGGGGAGGATGAAAGACCAAAGAGCCGGCGGTCTCGACCAGCGGTAATAACCGCCCGCAACGATATTTCCGCGTCATCTTTCCGGCCAAGCTCCCTCAGTATTCGCGCTTCTAATATGACCAGCGCGGCGTCTCTCGGGCTATAAACGATCGCTTTGCGTATATCACGCAAGGCTTTCTCCAAGTCGGACCTTTCCTTCATGTCGTCGGGTTTACCGTTATAGTCCTCAAGACGATACTTCGCCGCGGAAGCGAAATATGATGAAGCTTCCCCATCAAAAGCCACATACTCAGGATTTCCGGGATACCTGTCCCTATGCAGCCGGGTATAGACCGCCGCGAGTATTTCGCGGGCCACCTCATCGGACGGATCAGTGTCAATATAACTTTTCAACCCGGCCGCGGCCTCAACCAGTGAGACCGTGTTGTTCCTCACCCCATTCCCCAGGGATATCAACCCGTTAAAAAGCTTTATGCTTTCGGATGCGGGGTCCAACGAGGACATTTCATCGGTTATCCTGGTCAGCAGCGGCAGGTCCCGATCCTCCGGGCTCTTGTGTATCTCGAGTTTGCCCAGGGATCCAAGACCTCTTTTACGTCTATCGACATCATAAGATACAGCCATCGCTCTATAATATCCGGCGCTGAGGGCGTTCAATCGTTCATCACTGATATCCGGCTCTACCTGGCGCCGTTCCATGTTCATTACAAAAACCGTTCTTTCGTCATCCGTCAGGCCATCCCATTGCTTTTTTTCTTTTCTGGACGTTCCCATGATCCCAAGGATGTCTTCAATAAGCGGATCCCCCACATCAGGCAGATCTATCCCCATCTCACCCAAATAGACCTTGATACCATTTTTTAGCACCGGTCTCGCCTCGTCCGTCACGGTACCGTTCTTTTCGTCGAACAGGTCAGCTCCCGCGAACTCACCCACAGCACCCGCTTTAGTCCCTTCATAAATGGCCTTTAACGCCACAGCCCTGACTTCCGCCATACCATCGTGCCCTTCGGTAAAAACATAAAGCTCATGGATGCCGGCAAGCGCGGCCTTCTTCTCCTCTTTATCGGCTTTCGACAGATCACAGGCGTACAAGAGCGCGTCAAGTAAGGGCACTTCACCCCCATCTGAGACCGTCTCCATGCCGGATATACGGATGGTTTGCGCGGACGGATCATCCGTTAAACGCTCCTGGATCAAACGCAGAAGGTCTTCGCGACCACGCTTACTTTTCGCGTAATTCGCCTCAAGAAAGAGGTTCAACAGGAACCGCTTGATCGCAAGCCCATCGCCTATTCTGTTGGCCCTTACAGCTGCGGCATGATATCGGCCCAAAAATCCCAAACCCTTGTCAAATGAGGCTTTCGCGGCATCCAAAGCATCCGCCGTCCCGAACGAAAGAATTACCTCATTCGCGGCCGCGACTTCATCCTTTGTCCCATCATATCCACCTGAGACCACTATATCGAAAGCTTTACGTATCGCTTCAGCTATATTCTCCTGTTCACTGCGGAGTACATTCGCGGCTTCTAGCCCGGCCTCATCCGCCTCTCTTTTCTGCTTCACTTCTTTGGTGGCCAGGTCAGCACGTTCTTGTCTCGATCCAGCAAGGCGTTTTTCTATGCCCGTAAGCCGGGTCCCGGCCTCGAGACGCCGTCTTTCAAAATAAGCGGCGGTAGCGCCATCGTCGCCGGACATGTTCCCGGCCGCGGATACAGCCATCTCCGCCTGTGTGTATCGCGACATGAATTCCGAGCCGGCGTCACTTGTCAAGTCGTCAATATCCTTTTCCATTTCTGCGATCTCTTTATCCATCTCCCGCATCTGTTCCTGTGTAGAGTCATATTCCTTCTTCAGACGATCATGCTTATCCCGGGCCAGCTTGGCCTTTAAGACATGTATTTCCATCGATCCTTTTCCGGCTTCCATGCTGTCCGGCTTTAGCAACAGGGCTTTCTTATAGGCATCCTTCGCCCGGTCCACCTCCTCAGCCACGTCATTCCCCGCCAGGATGCCATATTCCGCGCTTAGCGCCGCTCCGCGGGCCTTGGACATTTCCGCCTCATAAAATTTGCCCTGCTCACGATATATTTGGTCTATTGCCTCCGCGACCGACTTATTCTCTCTCTCCAGACCACTCATGTCCACAGACAGCATATCCTTGCCGGCCTTAGCAAGTTCAATGTTCTTTTGAACGATACTATTCATCGCGGAGTTGGCCTCATTTATGGCTTTTTCGGCCTTTTCGTACTCGCCCTCATCGGCTAATTTCAGGGCGATGATACGTAGCGTCTCGGCACGACCGACGATCAAGGCCAATGTTTCCTGTTCCGAATCATTTTGTAGTTCTTTAAGGGAATCCACCAGTTCTTTCAGTATCCGGTCGAAAACGGGGGTCATAGTAGCGGCCATGTCCCCTTTTCCCGCCGCATCATATATGCGCTGGACCTCACTGATGATATTGAGCTGGAGCGCGGCAATGGCCGGGGAGACTGGATCTATCCCCGCAAGAGCGCTCATTATCACCCCATGTTCGGCAGCTATAACCAGGGGGCCGGCATCAGAGATGACCGAGGCAAGTTCTTTGAGCACCGCATCGATCGAGACCGTTCCCTTGAACCTGTCCGTCAAACCCAGTATCAGGAGTAATTTCTCCCGCGCGAACATATCCTTGTTCTTTTCATCCCCGGCAGCCAATGTCCATTGAGAATGTACGACCAGAGCCGCGCGGACGTCATTTTTATCCGCGAACTTGCCGATGATATTCTGCCTGTCCAGCCTTAGAGTACTGAACTGTTGTATAATGATATCTACACGGCCAACAGTTTCCGGAGATACCGTGCCTTCCTCTGCTATCCCCTCACGCAGAAGCGCGCCCGCGAGTGACCTCCCCTCGTCCCCGAACCAGGTCGCGATACAATCCAAGAATAGTGGGAATACCTTTTCTCTTTCTTGTTTGTCCATGGATACCAGCGGTGCCTTGAAATAGGCCAAGGCGGTTTTGATCTTATCCCCGATATCAGCGTATACAGAGGAGGTATCCTTTCCCAACCGCTCTTTTTCCCTTCTTTCCGAGTTAGAACGGTCCATAAGAATGCCGAGCAGGTCGATCCAGGCCCTCAACATGGCCTCATCCACACTGTCCGGAGCGTCTTCAGCTATAGATTGTATCCTCGCGACGATCTCCACGGCCAAAGACGGACCGCTGAGATCACCGGTCTGGCCGTTCCACAGACGGATCCCGCCGATATCGCGCAATGCCGCGATTATCTCGCCTTTTACCAGAGCAAGATCGGAACTGGTCAATTCACGCAAGAGCCATATCATCGCTGTACCCAAAAGAGCATTGTACCTTGCGCCGGCACCTGGTTCCTCAAGGTCCATGTTACGTCTTAAGGAGCCAATATACCTTACGGCAAAAAGAGTTACAACATATCGTTTCGCGTCCTCCATTTCATCAAGTGCTTTTATGGTTTCTAGGCGCGATCCAAATCCCGCAATATCGTCACCCTCTTCCAGGAACTGGTCAATGACCTGATAGACCGTTTCCGCGACAGCCTCCAGGACCCACGGGGAATCCAGGTTCAATGAAACAGCGCGCACACACTCAGATAACGCATTGACCCGCAACTCCCCTCTCGTCACTGTATCGGAGCTACCAGATAGATCCGACAGGTATCCGGAAATACGGTTCTTTACCACGTCGATATATGTATCCCTCAACATACGTTTAGCCTGCGACAGCGTCTCCCGAACGGCCTCGTCGCTCTCAAGACCACTGTCCAGTATGACATTCAGCGCGAGTCTGGCCGCCGTGGGCCGGGTGAACCATGTGTGCCCGAGCGAAATTACCCCATACCTAACAAGCATCCCATCGACAGCATCCTCACAAAGCCCCTTTCCATAATGGCTTTTCAAACTCTCATAAGCCGAAGCAGCACGATCGGGACTCCTGATATATGAAGTGCTTGCGACCCAATCCGCCCATTCCGCGTATGTCCCGCCGTATTTCCGCAGTTTCGCCAGCGCTCTTCCCAGTGTTACCCATCGCGTATACGTAACGAACTGCCACTGGTTATGATGCTCAATTATGCCCAGACAACACACCACCCGCAACTTGGCAGCCTCCGCCCCCTTATCCGGCTCGTTCCTGAAGGTCCTTTTTGCGTACCATGACCTGAGCACGCGACTGGCTTTTACATATTGCCCGGTGACCAGATATGCTCTCGCGAGCTCTAAGATCTCGTCGGCGCTCATATCCTTACGGCTATCCTTGAACTTGGCGGCAAGCACCCTTATACGCGCGTTCCTCATTTCGGTTTCCGGTGTATCTACAGCTTTTTCCTCCCGGTCTTTCCTGCCCGGGGCAAATATGTCATCCTGCGGCAACTGGGCCCCCAGACGCGTTTCCTCGAGCTTTTTTATGGTATCGCGCATATCAACGGCGGATGACATGTCGACAGCAATTATCGAATCCTTGAGCTTCTCCAGCAGATCTACGTCCATCCCATCAATAAATGCCCGGATACCGCCTTCCCTCCGCGATATCAGGCTCAACAATTCCGCTTGTTGCCTGGCGATATCTTTTTTTCTGTCCGCGTCAGATTCTTTTTCATACTCTTTCTTTTTTAAACCGATACGGGCTACTGGGATCTCTTTGTCCTCAGGGGCGATCCTTGCCGCTTCCTCAAGGCAGGCTTCCGCTGCCGCATATCCTTCCAGAGCCATACGCGATACTATCCGCCTCTTTTCCGCTTCTATCGGCGACCCCAAAGACATGGCCCTGTTCCTGTAAGCGTCACGGAGCGCCGGCGCCATATTCTTGATCTCAGAGCGTTCATCGACGAACAATTCCGATGACAGTAATAGCAACTGCTGGTCTGATAGTTGTCCTGAAGCGTACAACCTGAAAATGACCCTCTCAATATCCCCTTCACGCCCTTTCTGATCGTCCCTTATCAGGGCCCTTAACGATACCATGACGTCATCGCTGTCCGGGCTCCCCGTGCGCAACAGATCCAGCATTTCCTTGCGGGCACGTTTCTTCTGTCGCGCGCTCCCGTTCTCCATTACATAATTCAGGAATTTCAGGGCATACGTCTCATCAACCGGGAACTCCAGATCCCACAGCAACGTGTTACCATCCGCAATAAGCCACTTTACACGCGCGTCGTCACCCGCGCTCTTTGCTTTCTCCAGATATTTGACCCTTAACCCGAAATCGGCGGGCTCCCGGGCAAGTTCCCGGTTCTCCGCGGCATAAAGACGCCAATCGTAGAACGGGTTGGAGAAGAGCCCATAGGTCGACCTGAGAGCTCTTCTCGTCAAACCGTAAAGAGGCATACCTACCAGGTTTATCAGCTGTATTATCTGTAATGTTACCGAGAAGAGCGCCTTGATGGACCCCAGATGTTCCGCTATGACCGTGAACGGCAATATGTGCGCTAACACACCTTCTCCGACCATAGCGCCCAGCCATTTTAACAGAGGTACCAACGTTGCGGACAAAAGCCCCGGACAGATCATGATAAGCAGAGCAAGCACCGTGATCGTGCCCAATGTAACATATATCATGGGTTTACGTTTCCCCCACACACCACCGGCTACTTTCTTCCCGGCGTCGGAAAGTGTTTTCTTTTTGTCGTCCTTATCCTGGGAGATAGCCTTACGGCATTCGCCCTTGCGTGCCGTGATATCGATCTCTTCACCGGGCAATTTCACCACATATCTATCTCCGACATCGACACCGGGGATCCCTGGTGCCTTTCTATATGAACGCGCCGCTTTCTTGTAGTCTTTCCCGTCCTGATAAGACGCGCCAAGAACGGCGTAAGCCGAAGTTGCGAGGTCCTGCGCCACCTCCCCCTTCTTCCTTACCTGCCACTTCAACACATCTCCGGCCTTTTTCTTATCGCCAAGAGAATATAGCAATATCCCCAGGTACATGCGTGACGCTTTGGTGTTATATTCCGCGGCGGACGCTATCGTAAAATAGTTATACGCCGCCAATTTAGCCCGTGTTGCCGCTTCTTTGTCCGTTTTGTTCATGGTCTTGTTCGCCCGCTCCGCTGCCGCAAGGGCCTGCGCGTATAATATGTTCCCGACCTTATAGGCGCAAAATCCCGCGAGAGACATATCGCGATTGGTCTTCAGGAACATCGCGGCGATATATAGGGTTTCCCGGTCAGTTGCCGTATCGGGTATATCCTCCGGCTGCAAGACCGTATCAAGCAGCAAACGCGAGCTTAAAAGGTCCTCATCCTCCGGGGAATACTCCCGTCCGGTGAGGTTAGCCGCCAATCTCAGCGCATTGGCGGGATCCAGTTCTTCACCCCGCGTCACTGCGGCCGGAAGCCGTGTCGAGATCTCTTCTCTTGCCTGTTCCATTGAATAACGTGGTTCTTTTTCCGGCAACTTGGATCTTGCCCAGCTATACACCTTAGTGGCCCATTCCTTTACCTTCTTGGGCAGAGCAAAACGGATCGCCGACAATATGCCGGCGGGTATTATGAAAACAGCTCCGCTAAACACGAAAATAGCCATTCGGGATACCCTCAAATGTGTCGCCACCCACAACGCTTTATCCGCGGCCCATTTCCATGCCGTTCTTTCAGGATCCACAGAGGAAAGTCTGTCCTTGAACGACGACAGCACGTCAAACCGTTTTTCGAGCTGCTTAACGGTCGAATTGTACACGTTCATACGGGACTGCGCCCACATAAGGAATTCACCCAGCCCCTCACGGGTCATAGTGTATTTGACAACACCGATCGGGATGTTCATGGACAGGACCTTAAGGAAGGCCGGCAGCATAGCAAGCACTCTGTGGTTCCGTGAGAACATATCGCTACGGAAATTCATCCAGTTCTCGAATCGCAGCAACAGATCGAACGATCCACCTATCAAACCAAGGAATATGCGGAAGATCCCGCTAATGGCACCGCCGACATAATACTTCAACCATGTCTTGCCTATCCCGTCGGCTCCTGGAACTTCAATAACCTCGCCTTCGCCCTCTTCCGCGAAAGAGGTTCTTACCAGGGCATCCAGACCCACAAGTTCTCTACCCGCGTCATCTCCCGACGATGTACGGTATACACCGGAACGTCTCGCCTCAACCTCACCCATCGGCACTCCAGGTTCCTTTCCGGTAAGGTAGGCGTTAGCGGTAGCCACTTCCATGCGTGCGCGCGGGGACACGTTTGTCCCCATACCCCTCACATATGTGACATCATCCTTTCCTTTTGTGACCAGGACCTCACGCCCACCTATCCGGCGGAGGAATACCCTGTTCCCTTTCGTATCGTCCAGGTCCACTTCTTTTTCCAGTTCCTCCTGAGACATCTCCGGGTTTCTGGAAAGCACGCTTTCAATATGCGCCGTCAATATCGCGGCACCTTCCGCGTCAATGACCCTCAGGTTCTTGAATTTTATGCTGGCTCTACCCGAAACGGGGTCCACATCTCCGTCCTCCACCCCGTCTATCTCAACCACTATGCTTTTATCCTCTTCTTTCATCGACCCGAAACGGTCGTTTATCTCGCTGGCAATATCTTCCATATTAGCGCTTTGCAGCAGCTGTACAGGCATCACCAATACTATGGCCGGAGGCCCTTCCGGCGGTGCTCCACCGCCTGGAGGCGGCACACTACCTCCCGGTGGCGGGACAACGACCCTGGCGTATGCCTGGCCGGCTTCCGCCAGTGATATGCCGTCTTTTTTAGTTTTATCACTGGATACGCCTACTACACCTATACCCGACACCGTTTCAGGCTCCAGGGCGGCGGCATGCTCAGCGGCTTTCTCTTTTTTACTGTCCGCGGACTTTTCCTTTTTATCAGCTACGCTTCTCCGGTCACGGGCATCAGACCTCCCAACGGATGAAACCACCGTTGCCACTCCTTCACCTTTCATAGCCTCATCGAAAATGTCATCCACGCCGGAAGCGCTCCATTCCTGTCCTCCAGCGGCGCCCGCTTCATATCTTACGTTCGCCTGCCCGGGCACCACCCTGCCGGCATCAGGCGTAATGTCCCCGAGTCTTTCTGAAGGCAATCCACGCCGCGCCCTGACCACGGAACGCTTACCATGTTTCACGGTAAATTTGGAATTGTCTTTCCGCATACGGTTCCAGGCGGCGTCAGCATTGTCATTGGTCTCCCTCACCTCTCCCTGTACACGGGCTACCGCGCGGGCGATCGACCTTTCGGCCCTTTCTCTGGTACGGACCACATCGTCATCGGTCGAATCATATTCCACGGATTCCCCAACACGGTACTCATAATTCTCCCTGGCCACCTCTATCCCGGCGTCAATAAGCCCGAGCTCCGAGACCATGGTGCCGGTGACCCTACCGCCGTTGTTATTGGCTTCTTTAAGTATCCGGGTCTTAAGCCGCTTTATCCCGCGTCCATATACCTGGAAAAGATACTCATCTGACATGCCTTCCGCAGTTATGTCCATCCCATCAACAGCGCCACTATCCTCATCAACATGTCGGCTTGTAGAGAACCGGGCAAAGCTCCTTAGATGTTCGGCACTTTCACCCTCTGCCAATGCCACCCGCAGCTCTATTACACCGTCCTGTAAGAATGCCACTTTGAGCTCGGTCTCTCCGATATTCAATTCCGTTATACTGCCATCCTCCCCCCTGATGACATCTTTTATCATGACTTCGGTCCCATCCGGGAGCATGCGTTTTACGTCCTTCAGCAACACTTTCCCGTTCGGGGAAACAGCGAAACCATAGGCCCATTCGCCAACACTTAGCCACGACACCGGGCCTTCACGGTCTTTACGCCCGGCCTCCGCACGGATGCTTCCGGCCCTGGATATAGCCTTTTTGACCGCAGCCTTGATGTCCTTGCGTAATTTCCGGAGCTCACGTACCGCGTCACGCCTGTTCTTGGGCAACTGTACGATCTTCTTGGCCTGTCCCATGGAAGACGGGATCAGGAAGTATTCCCCTAATACACCGAAAAATTCCTCGAGATCCAACAGGCCGGTTCCCATATCAAGCGCATCATATGTGACATATTTATCGAGCAAAGCGTCGATACTGTCGTCGACAAAACGTTCGGCCACACCACGGTTCTTCGCCACCCTCTGCTTGAACCGTTTCAATATCTCACGCACCGGGTCCAATGCGGCCTGCTTAAGGTCGTCTATCTTCCTTTTCTTATCCCTGGCCCGATCCGCACGCCTCTGTGATACGACCATGACTTCCACATATAGGGAATTGAAATATGCCTGGTACCGTCCCCATTCCGCAAGATCTTCCTCCGAGATATCTAACCTGTAATTCCCGTTCGTATCGAATATCTTTTTCTCCATACCGGACATTTCCATTTCCTTGACCATCTCAAGGAACCTCTTCCACTTTCTTTCCCCCAATTGTCTCTGGAAATAGGGAAGATTCGTGTTGTCTTCCCTACTGTAAGCCTGTTGTACCATGCGGTAAAAAACCGATCCTTCTCTTGTGGAGAAGAACGAGGATACATTACCGGTATCTCCCTGCCTTTGGCTACGGCCATCTTCCTGTGTCTGGGACTGCAGGCTCTCATTAGGCGCGAGTTTTACGATAAAAAGACCTTCCGCGTATTTCTTATGCATGTTTTCCCAGACCTCATCCCTGGGGCCAATACCCAGTGACCGCAGAAAGGTCTCGGCGTTCTTCGTTTTTTGGGCTCTCGCGTTGATATCCTCCTCGAAAAATATACCGTTCTCACCGGTAAGCATAGCGTCAAGTATCCGGACCGACATAGCTATGATGTCATCATTCGTGACAGGCTCCTTTTCGGGGGTTATTCCCATTTCCCGGCTTTTCCCTGCTACGACACTTCTGACATGATCGGCAGCATCGGGATCAACGGACAATTTGCGTTCAAGCCATTTGCGCAGGGATTTCATGGTGTTCTTGGATATGAACCCGACATCCTCGACAAAACGTACGTTAGTTGCACGTCCAAGTTTCCTGTCGGTAAAGGTAATGGTATTGGGGTTACCGGCTTTCTCAACTATCTCGACTTCCGAAAAACCTTCCTTATCAAATATGTTTACCGTAACAGGCCCAGCCCGGCTTTCTATTCCACTACTTCTCAGAAATTCCCGCAGGTCCGCTTCCCTGTTCTTGGCGGCGTTGATGTCCTCGAAATAGAACAGTATACTGGGCTGAGAGCAATTGGCGAATATCTGTCGTATCTGGTTCTTGGCCATTTCCCAGTCACCATCCACCCTTACTGAAAAGACCGGGGCCATTACCGCGCCTTTTTTAGCGAACGGCGGCGATATCTTCCTCAGACCTTTGGCTTTCGGGAAAAGTTTGAGCATAAGGTCGGCTACAGTGGATACGGACCCCGACGCGCCCCCGTACGACCCGGCAAGGTTGGCCGAGTTGGGGTGTGATATATACTCCGTACTTTCGTTGTCCCTGCGCGCTACGGGCCGATCCTCACCATCGCCTCTGAACTGATGTTTCAATTCATAAAGTGTGTGGAACCTGTCCCTTCTTTGTCCCGGGAGTTCCCTGCCGGTAGAACTATCTATCAGCGTAATTTCCAGAGATACCCGGGTAAGTATGAACTTGTCCCCTGCCTTATCTACACGATATCGCTTGTCACCCATCTTTATGATACGTTCATCGTCTTCCCTGCCGACAAGATCGTTCAGCACACCGACCACCCGGCCCTCGTACCGGGCGATGAAGATATCTCCGGTCTCACCCATCCTTCTTTCGACCTCTATATCGGTCACGCCATCCGGCCGGCCTTTCTCGTAGACATCGACTTTGCCTGATTGACGGTCATAGGATATCTCGATGGGGTTCTCCCCGGTCTTTTCCTGGTACCTCATCTTATAGTCGACGTTCTCTTTCTCGATATATAGCACCTGCACAGTGTTCAGGAGATCCTCCCAGGTCGGGGTCTCGATGTGCCGGCCCGGCAGGGAAGTCCGCAGGTCCGACATTATCTGACTAAGCATGCCGACGACCTTTTTTCTGGTCAAGGAACTCGCCGTGGGCCTTTTGGTCACCGGGTCCAGGACTACGTCTATCTTATCCGGCATTTTGTCTTTGTCACCCGAATACTCGAGGCGGCGTACGACAAATCCCGTTTTGTTGTCGAACCTCACCACGAATTTGGCTCCATTCGAATCAAGTATAACGGATTCCCCTTTTTCCTGCGCGGCAAGCACGTCCGACGCCTTGATCTCTCGATCGCCTATCGTAATAACGCTTCCTCGCCCTGACCCGGCAAGGGACAAGTTATCACCGTCTTCCATGGAAAGCATCCGTTTAAGAGCGGTTATCTCCTTTTCGGACCCATCGGCCATCCGGACCGCATTATCCTCGAGAAGCGTATACACCTCATCTATCCCACCCGCTTCATATAATGCCATGGCCAGACGGAAAAGTATGTGGTGTTTTAAATATTCATCCAGGCTTATGTTCTTCTGTTCCGCCGCGATTATGAAATCGGAAAGCCTCGGGGTAACATCACACTCGTCGAATGTTAGATGCCCCTTGGCAAGCCAGTCGATCCAATCCTCGTTCTCCTTCTGGGATTTCTCCTCTACGGCCTCCAGTGTGGTGAAATTATAAGTGCCGTACGACATGACCACGACGTCATTGTCGCCTATCCTGTCGTTAGCAGTTGCAACGTTCTTCTCGTCCCCGCGAAGATACGATACCTTCATCCCCATCATCTTGTAGATGAAATGCGTCTCCCTGAAATCCCTTTCCGTGTAGTAATCGTGAGTAACCAGATGTATGGCTTTTTTACCACGGCATCTCTGCATTATGTTGGGTATTATCATGGCCAACGTCTTACCCGCGCCGGTAGCCATGTCGCCGAACTTACCCATACCCATTTCGAGACCTATTATCACCTGCTCTGTAAACGGTATCTTTTCATCGGCTAGTATCGCTCCCAGCTGATATACGGCCATCATGCGATACTGGTTATCCTTGTCCTGGAACGTTTTATTACTCTCTCCCATATCCTCTTCGACGGATTTCATCTTATTCTGTATAAAATCACAGAACCGGCTACCTGTGGACATCACGCGCGAGAACTCGTCCCTGTCTATACCAGCCTGGTCCACGAGACCTGTGACCGTGGCGCTGCTCATGTCCAGGTATCCCGTAGCCGCCATAAGTTGCATATACTTCGCAAGGCGGTCCAAACGGTCTTCCTGAGATTCTTTTTCAGTCACGAAAGTCTCGCTCTGGCCTATTTCCAGCCCCAGGATCGTATCCAGCATGCCCTCACTGTATCCCGCCGCTTTTATACCTGCTCGTAACCCAAGATCGCGCAATAGGTTCGTAACGAACGCGCTATCGATAGGGGCGTCCTGTTTATTGTATTGCTGTATCAGCTTTCTCATGAAAACAAAAGCTTTAGTCCCTTTCTTCGCATCCTTTTCGTCATATATCTCCTTTTCACCATAGACCAGGGAATTTAGAAGTTCTATGAGCTTTTTGTTCTGGGCAGTGATCCACCCGGGTGTAGGGTTCTTCCGGTTCTTTATCTCAATAGCTATTGCCTTTGCTTCGTCCAGTTTTTTCCTGTCCTCTTCGCTCTGGACCATTTCATCCATCTCGTCATCGTTCAACAGGTCGAAAAACGCACCGGCCATGGATGTCCTTGCTATAGCGATCTCGTCCTGAGAGACATTATCCACTATAGAGGATTCCGGTTGGGGATAGAAAAACCTGTCCGCTTTGTAAACAAGCCATGTAAGCCCCGATTTGAGCTCCTGGACCTGTTCTCGCGAGACGGAAGAACGCGTTATATCGCTGGAAATAGAAATAAGCCGCTCCATAATGCCAGCATAATTCACCCATCCGCCCCTGGCCAGCGAAGCGTTTATCTCAGAAAGCGGTTCCAGGTGGCCTGAGTAGGCATCTCCTTGCCGCGCGTAATATGTCAGGTATCCCGTCCACTCCGAGATAAGAGCATCTATTGTATTCGCCGCCACAGGGGCCTTACCACGCGTCCTGCGGAAAAAATTCCGCACAACCCTCCAATAACGCGAAAGATTACCCCGCAGGTCCGCCCCGTGCCCCATACCGGCCTTCATGGCCCGCAGGCGCGCAAGCTGTGACAATACGTCGCCACGGGAGTTACAATAAACATTGAAGCCCGCCACAACATCTCGCCATGTGGTCTGAACATGGAACGTCTCTTCCTCAGAGGTCTCTATAGGATCAAGCTCGTAAACGGAATCTAATTTATCTTCGGGGATCTCCACCGGCAGACCTTTCCTCGCGGAGGCCCAGTCAATACGCATCTCCAGGTCCTGACACCTTCCCCTGAGCTGATCGCATTTATAAATAGCTGCGTCAAGGGAGGCATTCACGCTTTTACCAAGGCGGCCGGATCTTTTAATTTCGATAAGTTCGGGGATATCCCTGAACTCAAAATTTTCCCTTACGCCCAGGCTGCCCACTCCTTCGAGCCGCGAATAGTAGGATTTTATCCCGGATATCATCCTGGAAAGCGCTGTCAGCCTCTCCTTTATCTCTTCCCCTCTTTCGAATTGTGCGGCAAGCTCTATCTCTTCGCCTTTTTTTGTCCCCTTCGCCAAAAGACCATTGAGTTCTTTTTCAAGCCTGTCCGCTTCGTTCGCGGCGCTGTCGAGCAGCTGGCCGACAAAGACCCTGGCCGCTTCGACCGCCCGCGCGAACGCATCCGCGCTGTCTTCCCCGTCGATAAAAACGGACATCAATGCGGCATTCAACATCCGTTCCGCCGTATCAGCCTTCTTTTCGTTCTCTTCGGCCTGGGCTGCTACAAATTCCGCACTTTTACTGGTCTGCGGCGTGGATTTGGAAACAGCATATCTAGCACGGTCAGCTTCCTTTCGAGCCTCATATATACGGTCGGATATGACCCGGAACGCCGTGGTATCCCCTGAAAGAAGGAGTTCAATAAGATCTTCCGGGGCCTGCGAAAGTACCGGGTACGAGTCTTTCAACCTGCGCCACAGCTCGTTCCGGGCAGTTGCCCTCTCCACCGGGTCAGGGCTGCGGGCCCCCGCTAGCAATTCCTGTAAGTCCAGCCCATATGTCTTTACATCTTCGGCCTCCTCGGCGCGTTTTTGTTCCAGGGACCTCAGTCCAGGAACCTGTTTTTCAGCCATGGCACGGAAACTCACGTCCAACTTCCTGGCCTTCTCCCTCTTGGCCCTTATACGGTCCCTTGATCTCTTTTTGTCATTAACATCGGCCCGCATCCCACTTACCAGGTCATACAAAAGGTCCAGGAACCCGATCAACCTCAATAATTTCTGGCGTGCCGTGTTAATTGCGTTCAGCAGTGATTCCCTTGTTTCGTCGCTGATACCGGTGTCCTGATATTGCCTGACGAGTCCCTGCATTGATGCGTATATGTCATCTAAGGCATCGACCGCATCCGCGGCGCGCTCAAGATCTTTATTCGCGGCCGGCATCGCGAGGGTCTGGAACTGGTCTTCAACGAGCTTCTTGACCTTCGCGTCATATTCCGCGGTATCCGCGTAAGTGAATGCCGCTACGTCCATTTCACCCGCCTTCAGGAGAACGCGGTCATGGAAAGAACGGTCCTCATGAAGCATATTGTCCATGCCGACAAGGCTGTTGGACTGGAGAATTCCCGCATAATGGAACGGCGTAATACCGTCCAGGTTATCCTTTACGAACTCGTGTCCTTGTTCGGCGCTCGCGATTACATGCGCGATACGCGCCTTCATGGCACTCATGTTCTCAGGCGACACCTCGATCCCGGCCGCCCTGAGCTCTTCTTCAGCCCATCCATCCGATATGGTACGCCGCCAGAAAGCCTCGCGCCTTTCGTGGAAGAGCAGTTCATTCTCCACATCATCGAACGTGTATCCTTTTGGGCCGAGAATGGAATTCATCCCGCCCACAAGATCCGTATTCGAGTTCACAACTATCACAAGCACGCCATTAGGAGCGTAGAAGTGAAAAGCCGCGGCTTCACTGTCTCCAAAATCATGGCGCACCAGCACCGTGCCGTCACTCAGGGTCTCGCTGTCCACGGCCACGAGACCCGAATTGTCGGTGATCTCGCCGCGCACACGACGTGCCGTACTCCTGGCGGATCCGCCTGTGTCCTCATCCGTCCCGGGCATCTTCTGCGTGCCAGCGTCATGTGATATATCCTCTATACGTCCTGTGATCTCTTCCGAGATCCCTCCTGGCGCTTCTTTTTTTGTTCCTGGCATCCCATCTTCGAGATATTGCGCGTTCCCCGTACCCGGCCCGGATAAACTCTCGGCGATCTTCTGCGCGGCGGCAATACGTGTATCCGCCAGACGGTCGGATATCCTCATAAGCCGCTCACTATCCGCCGCGTCTACAGTTGTTCCGGCACGGGACGCTTCTTCCCTGGCCTGTTCCACCATATCAATAGCAGCGGCAAGCTTCCCCTCGTCCAGCAACGCTTCTGCCTCGTCGAGCATGCCGCGCATCTGGCCTTCGCGTGCCGTTTGCGCTATTTGGCCGTTTTGCGCTTCCCCTGCTATTCTTCCGGCAAGTCCGGCAAGATCTATGCCCGTCGTGTCTATACCTTTACGCCCCGCGAGCTTTAGAAGAGCCGTCTCGATATCATCGCTCGTACTCTTCTTGCCCGGATAAGAGTCGAGCAATATCATCAGCTGGTCTTCAATAACACGTTTGGCGCTTTCGCTTATCTCTTCCGTCGCGAGATACTCCCCAGTCCCGGTTCCTACAATAGTCTCTATGCCCTCCTCCGCGAAAACATCGTTGAATTCCGCGTCAGAAGGAGTTTGATAGCGTTTAAGCGCTACCTCGCCCGATCCCGGGTCACGTATCATCTCATAGATAAGCCCGCCCGTATCCAGCCGGACCCCGACTAACACGCGACCTGTAAGTCCGTCTACTTTTATGCTCAGGTCCCGGATCAACAGTTCTTCCAGGAAGGTCACCATCCCTTCATAACGTTCACGGTCTATCACACCATCATTCAGGAGTTTTTCCTGTTTAGCCAGGAGTGCCTCCAGGTATATACCTAGGATGGAAGAACTCTCATCCCCAAGTATGACGTCGTTTATCATGCCACGCTTCATTCGCGACATAAGGGCCTGGCCGAGCGCCATGGCAACAGCCTCATACATGGTCCTGCGGGCATTCGCTGAAAGTCCGCCACCGTCAAGAATGGTCATGAGAACGGAAAAGTTGGATGTTACCGCGAGGAAATCCGACCGGCCGCTATATTTGGCATATTCATTTACCCGATTGCTCAGGATCGTTATGTAAGGCCTCTTACCGTTCTGGGGGTTGAAACGTGGCAACAGTATCAAGTAGGATATTTTGTCCGACCTTAATATGTCCGAGATGCCGCGCGTGTGGAACCCCCCCGTGACAATAGCGCCGACAGATACATCGTTCTCCCTCATCATTTTTATCGTATTATCGACCATCGCCTTGTTTCGATCAGTTGCGGAATCGTAGAATATCTCCGCCTCACTTATCTGTTCAAAGAGCTCCCGGGCCTTGTAAAGATCAGATGGCATCTCCATGCCGTATTTTCCGTATTCTTTCTTGATGAAATCCATGAATACAGGCCAGGCAAATTCCCCTAAATGTTCCTTGAAATACCGAAGTTGGCCGCTGGTAAGCGAGACAGAAAAGACATTATCCAGGATCTCAAGGTTCTTTATGAGGCTGGTAAATTCGCGTTCTTCGTCATTCCGGAAAAGTTTCCCCCGTATACGGCTCTCATAATCGTCCACTTCGTCCATTAGCTCGCTTATATCAATAGATTCGTACAATGTGACATAATTGCAGAAGTTCTCAAGCTCGTCATAACGCGAGATATCCACGTTCTCAGCTTTCGCCAATAGCAGGATATACGAATAAAATTGGCTCTTGGAGGTCTTACCTAGCTTGAACGATAGGCTTTTCAGGATCAGTTCTTCGAGGTTATCCCGTTTTAGTGTGCCGGTGAAATAGTTCAGCAGTTCGTCGCGTTGTATGTTAGCGGCGGCGTAATCCACCGTTTTTTCACGTTCCACCGCGTTTATAAGGGAGTTCACGTTCTCGTAACGATCCTTATCAACCCCGTATCTATCTCCGATCTCCTGGATGAAATACCACCTCTTAGTGAAATTACGACCGCTGTCGTTACTCAAGACCGAATTACGGTTTACCTGTTTCAGGTCTTCGGTAAGGATGTGATCTTCCAGGGCGTTCAAGGTGTTCCTGAGCGTATCGATCAAACGCATATTGCGGTCTTTATTGTCAAGCAGGCTCAAAAATGCCTTGTAGTTGCGCAGATATAGATCGCTGTCATCTATTCCATAAAGCATTACGGGGAATTCAGAAATCGCCGAAAAGAACTCACCCGCTGATATCTTCCCTTCACGCATCAGGTATTCGGCCGTTTTTTTCCCGGCTTCCTTATCCGGGAATTCAGAAAGTATGCTGGTATCGATGTACCCTTCGGACCCTTCCACTCCAACGAAACGGACATCATAATTCACCGCCATATTATCAAGCACATTAACGATGGATTCCTGGGCCCCGAAATTGTCATGAACATCCTTGATGTTGATAATAAGTTCCTGGCTATCCGTTTTATTGACCGACTTGGTTATGGCAATATCACGTGGTATGGAAAACTGGTTCAGGTTGACTTCTTTTTTCACGAGCGGCTCTACGACTGCATCTGCCCCGCCCTGGCCATACGATATCTGCTGGATCAGGAATGTTGTGGCAAGCACCAATGATATTGCCTTAACAAATGGTCGCACACGGCGGCTGGTGGAAAAAAAATACAGGTCTTTTGAGCCCGGGTCATCTCCGGGGATCGGAACATCCGAAGCAGGCTGACGCACGGATATCCTGTCACTGATAATGGTCCGGATAGATCGCCAATTCATCGCCTCACCCTTTTTGAAACTTATTAAATCTACTTAATAACATAGTAAAACTGGTCAAGAATAAGTATCTAAATGACTTAGCTGCAATACAATATATCACTTTTTGTGTTCCTGGATCATATTAATTATACCTTATAAAAATGAGAATATAGTCTTTAAAATCTTGATTTTTTATACCCTAACAGTTCGGCGCTTCGGAATAAAAGGTTTATCAAGGTAAAAGCGTAAAAAGTCTGGATAAGGCGTGTTGTTCTGTAGTTGTTTATTTTCGGGTAGTTATAAAATTGATACGCTCTATGTGAGAGGTCTTCACCCAGCCGGATTGATGGCTTTCGTTCATCCGTATCTTACACCATGATCCATCCTGGCGAAGAATAGTGACCTTCATGCCATCATATACTGGAGATACGATCGCGCTCTCCTCGCTGGGTCCGTACCTCATATCCGCGATAGGAGTGACAATAAAGGCCGTTTTGTGAAAATGCTCGATCTTTATCCGGAATAAACCCATGAAAGAAAAGAACAGTACCAGCAATGCGACCAAATATATATCACCGCCGTAAACCTTGATCCTTTTCACCTTATGTACGAATGTCAGGGAAAGTATAAGCAATAAGCATATCCACATACCAACGGCCACTTCTCCTATCGAGAGCAATGCAAGTAAATGTGTCCCTTCCCTCCTCAGGGGATTCTCCGGGACGTTCGTGTCCCGTCGCTTCATAAGGCTTCGCGCCAGTGAAAGGTTAGAGAGCGCGTCACTATCCCGGGGAGAAAGCACCAAAACACGCTCATAATTCAATATAGCCTTACCAATACGGCCTATGCGAAGATATGAGTTCCCAAGATCATAAAAAATATTATCCGTCATGGCCCCTCCACCGATAAGGGATTCAAAGACTTCACACGCCTTGGCGTATTCCCCGTTCTCGTAATGATCTATCGCGTCCTGGAAGGTACCGGCACTTTCGGCCCCAGCTACTACCGATGCGCAGAGCAAGAAACAACTGATCATGAATATAGCGTTCTTTCTCATAATTCCCCGAACCCGTTAAGATAACTGATAATACGTTCCACAAGCCTGAAAATATCCGCCATGTTCTTTTTGTTATGCGTGTAACGCGTATATCGCGCCAAATAACATTCAAAAAATACGGTTTTAATATCCTGAGAGACCTTACCCCCCTCATCCCCCGGTATGATCTTGTGCTCGATAAGCTCTTCTGTTACGGTTTCAACTGGAACCCCGTAACGAATACCCAGATACCCTTGGAGCGCCCTGTATATAGTGTCATAATATAGAACGCTGTTCCCGCTCTTGAGGCACCTCTCCGCCTCCCGCATCATCGTTCTTGCTTTCCGGGACGCATGATATGCCCGGGAAAAAGGAGAATCCTCACGTAATTTTCTCTGCCAACTCTCGCCAGCAGACAATATCCCGAATAAAACTAACGGGAAGACCATTGGGACCATAACACGTCCCATCCCGAAAAAATATATATCATGCGTCCCACTTTTCCCGGGAGACCGTTCGATATCCACCATAGCCGCAAGTACGTCCTTTTCCCCGACCTTCTCTTGCTCCGGATTTGCGACCTTAGAGCCTTTCACTTTTATATGAAACGGGCCAAGAGGCACGGAATGGTATTTTTCCGTGTCCGGATCGAAATACGAGAACGGCATTACGCGTAATTCAGTTAACGACGCATCTTCTATTTTAAAAACCTCATTGAAAGTCACGGTTTCGCCAGATTCACTTGTTCTTTTTGCCGGAAAAGCTTTTACCCCAACGGTCTCCGCCTTTTCAGGCAGCCGCACAGACGCCATATTGCCTTTTCCTTCTATCCTGACAGTAAGTGTAATGGTATCTCCGGCATCTAGTACATCTTTATCCACTTCAGCCACTGCCGAAAAAGAACCGACCGCCCCACCAAAACCTTCAGGCTTGCCATCTTCGGGGAACGGCAATATCTTCAACTTTACGGTCCCACTTTGCTGTACGGTTTCCCTACTGCCGGCCCTGCCTATGTAACGGTCATAGAAAGTACCGTTGTCGTTCAAAAGCTCTCCCTTAGGTTTCGATATGAGCATAGTAGCCTGGACCGGACCAAAGACTATGTCCCCGGGAAACGGCACAAAAATATCCTTGCTGAACTTCAATATAGCTGTCCGTTCACCTTGCTCTCCGATTATTTCCGACCCCGTCTGTTCGTAATTCGTGCCGATATACCCTCCGGGGGCACTGTCCGAAACAGTTATATTTTCCACATCAAGCCAGTCCGTGAACAAAAGCACGTTCACCTTTACCACCTGGTTAAGGAAAAATTCTTTTTTCGGGATATCGAGTTCCAACCATATATGCCCCCCCAGGTCCACTTCTTGGTCAATATTTTTCCCGATGTCTCGGCTCCCACCACGTTCAATGTCCCCAGAAGACAACAGCTCAATGTCATCCGTTCTGGCCATGCGGTTATTAACTTTTATGGATAGCGGCCCAATAAGGAATTTACCCTCACGAGTTGGTGTCAAATCATATATCAGTCGCGTACACACATCACCATTATCGGAAACAAATCCCGTCCTTTTCGTTATAAAACGGGTCCTAAGTCCTTCTATAACCGGAATATCCGGCACTCCTTGCACATCATCCGAAGGTATATCGATAAAAAGCGACACCTTTCTTCCCGGAGCCGTTTCTTTAGTATTTAGCTTCAAGCGGATGACATCCTCTGCGGCAGGCCCTGCATCATGATGGAACACTATCGCCAGAGTAATGACGCCACACACAGCAATACAACGGCAATGTTTAAGAACAGCCACTCCCATATCTTCTACCAGTCTTTGTCAACTTTCTTATTGTATGTCGGTTTAACGTTCCTGATTATCTTTGTCGGCGCCTCGCCGTTCCAATATGATTCGATCACCGTATACGCGCTATTCTCATCCTGCATCTGTGAGTCCTTATTCTGTCCGGGACCGACACTTCCTTCTACCGCGGACACCTGCCCCGGGCCAAGATATTGGGACATACCGGGATCCGGTCCTTTATCGGAATATGGCATAACTGCCACTTTGCCCTCCACAACACTGACCGTTGTGCGATATTTACCTTTCGGATAGTCGTCTTTATTGAATTTATTATCCCGCTGGTCTTTGGAGGCAGGTTGTCCCTGACCTTGTCCATCTTGCGGCTTCCGCTCTTCCTGGCCACCCGGTGTATTTTGTTCTCCTGGGCCTTCTCCTTCGCCGCCTTGTTGTCCTTGGCCCTTACCTTCGCCTTGCCCGCCTTGCGACTTTTGCTGCTGTTGATCCTTACCTTCGCCTTGGCCGCTTTGCTGCTTTTGTTGCGTATCTCCCTGACCCTGGCCACCTTGTTGTTTCTGGTCTTGCCCCTGGCCCTGACCACTTTGCTCCCGCTTTTGGCCCTGTCCCTGTCCTTGGCCTTTTCCCTGACCACTTTGCTCCTGCTGTTGGCTCTTACTCTGTCCTTGTTCACCTGGCGACTGCTGTTGGTCCGTACCCTGTCCTTGTTCGCCCTGTGACTGCTGCTTTTGGTCCTGTCCCTGTTCTTGCCCGCCTTGCGACTTTTGCTGCTGTTGATCCTTACCTTCGCCTTGGCCGCTTTGCTGCTTTTGTTGGGTATCTCCCTGGCCTTGTCCGCCCTGTTGCTGCTGTTGTTGCGTATCTCCCTGCTCCTGTCCACCTTGCTCCTGCTGTTGGCTCTTACCCTGACCCTGGCCATCTTGCTGCTGCCGATCTTGCCCCTGACCCTGACCGCCCTGTGACTGCTGTCCTTGATCCTTACCTCCGCCTTGGCCTTGTCCCTGCCCACTTTGCTTCTGCTGTTGGCTCTTACTCTGTCCTTGTTCACCTTGCGACTGCTGTTGGTCCGTACCCTGTCCTTGGTCGCCCTGTGACTGCTGCTTTTGGTCCTGTCCCTGTTCTTGACCGCTTTGCGACTTTTGCTGCTGTTGATCTTTACCTTGGCCTTGTCCCTGACCACTTTGCTCCTGCTGTTGGCTCTTACCCTGACCTTGGTCACCCTGTTGCTGCTTTTGTTGATTATCTCCCTGGCCCTGACCACTTTGCTCCTGCTGCCCGTCCTTACCTTGGCCCTGTCCGCCCTGTGACTGCTGCTTTTGGTCTTGCCCCTGGCCCTGGTCACCCTGTTGCTGCTTTTGTTGGTTATCTCCCTGGCCCTGACCACTTTGCTCCTGCTGCCCGTCCTTACCTTGGCCCTGTCCACCTTGTTGTTTCTGGTCTTGCCCCTGACCTTGGTCACCTTGTTGCTGCTGTTGTTGATTATCTCCCTGGCCCTGACCGCCCTGTTGCTGCTGTTGTTGCGTATCTCCCTGCCCTTGGTCACCTTGTTGCTGCTGTTGTTGATTATCTCCCTGGCCCTGACCACTTTGCTCCTGCTGCCCGTCCTTACCTTGGCCCTGTCCGCCCTGTGACTGCTGCTTTTGTTGCGTATCTCCCTGACCCTGGCCACCTTGTTGTTTCTGGTCTTGCCCCTGACCTTGGCTGCCTGGACCTCCTAATGGTGGAGGGGAAGAACTCTTTTTCCCCAACCGTTCTTCCAACTTGTTCTTTCTTTTTTGCGCTGTCATGAAATTGAATTTTATATCGCGATCGCGGTCATCAACGTTCATAGCCTTCAGATAATAGTCAATGGCTTTTTCGCACATGGATATGGCTTCTTTCAAGTCCTGTTTTTTTTCCACATCCTCACTAAGCCTGTAACAGACATTTCCGAGGGAAAAGAACGCGTCCCTCTCTAACCTCACATCTTCCGTGCTTAATGCCCTGACAAAAGCTTTTAACGCGGGTTCGTACTCTTCCATTTCATAGTAAACGCACCCCACGTTGTAATTCAGGATATCGGACCCCGGATCCTTTTTAAGCATTTCCTCATACACCTGGGAGGCTTCAAGGTATTTTTTCTCGGAAAATAATTTATTCGCGAACTTAACGAGCTCTTTTTCCGGCGACCGCAGAGCCAGAGAAAAAAAACTGCTGACCACAATAAACCCGATCACCCAGACTTTTTTCGAGTATTTACTCATTTTCCACCACCGCAGACAGGATAATTTCCGAGATAAGAAACAATATCCCGGCAAGTAGGAATAGTTGATATCTCTCTTTAAGTACTTTGGTCTTCGGCTCTTTTGATATGCTTTTAGTGAACCGGGACCTATAGTCATCATAGATAGCGTTCAGGCCCAGATCTTCCTGGCTGGCCCGGACATAGATCCCACCTGTATCTTCAGCTATGCCTTTCAGGACATCCTCCATAAGCCGGGACTTAACAAGGACCCCCTGGCTATTCTTGACATAGGTCATTTGGCCTTTTTCATCCAATACCGGGATCAGATCGCCCTTATCAGTGCCAATACCTATGCAAGAGACCGTCACGTTCTCTTTTTTCGCTTCCTGGATCGCCTTTTCAATATCGCCTTCCGTATTATCCCCATCTGTTATCAACACCATCAGTTTGTTTTCCGCGCCTACAGCTTTATACGCTTTTAACGCTTCATCTATCGCGCTTGGGATAGACGTGCCTCCCGTGGGAATACTATTAGTATCAAGGGAATTTACCGCCAGTATATACCCGCTATGGTCCATCGTGAACGGACAGAGGAGAAAAGCCTCACCCGAGAATGCAATTAACCCTGTCCGGTCCCCACGAAGTCCCTTGATAAAATGCTTAAGCTCGTTCTTTACGAACGTCAGCCGATCCGGCTTAATATCAACGGTAAGCATGCTTTTCGATGTGTCCACCGCCACGAGAAGATCAAGCCCGGCCTTCTTGTTCTCCTTCCAGAAAAATCCCCATTGAGGACGCGCAAGAGCGATGATGATGAGAGCCAATGCGGCAACCTCAAGACTGTAGCGTAAGAGTCTCCTATCCCGGCTGTAAAATGGTATTATCTTGGGCAAAAGTTCCGGCTGCGCGAATTTTGCCAAGATCTTCGTCCGGTTCTTAGCCGACCAGGCGATAAATACGACCAACAGCGGCAACAAACACGCCAGGACGGTCAATATCACAGGATCAGCGAAATGCATGCTCATGGCACCTTCCTGAAGAACGTATTACGCAATATACACTCAAGTAAAAGCAGGAATAATCCCCCCCACAGAAAATAGGAGAATACATCGACGTACTCGAGATAACTCTCCTGTTCGATCCTTACTTTTTCAACCGCATCAATGTCCTTATAGCTTTCTTTCAGTGTCGCCATATTTTCAGCCCTGTAATATTTGCCGCCGGTAGTAGCCGCTATATCTTCGAGCTGTTTTTCATCGATCGCGACATTTCCACCCTTGTATACTTTCCTGCCGGAACCATCTCCCGCGAACTCGAGAGACTCGTCGCTGACCAACCCGATAGTGTATATCTTTATCCCTAAAGCTCTTGCGGCTTTAGCCGCGATCAAGGGTGGTACCTTACCGTAGTTGTTAATGCCATCTGTAAGCAAAATGATGATCTTTCCTTTCGCTTCTACGTCTTTCAGGGAATTTAAGGCGGATAATATGCCTGACCCGATAGCCGTACCGTCCTTGATCATTCCGACCTTCAACCTGTCTATCGACCCAACAAGCCATTCATGGTCGAATGTCGGCGGACAGGCGACAAAGGCCTCCGCAGCAAAAGCCACAAGCCCTATCATGTCATCTTTCCGGGTCCGCGCAAAATCTATAGCTACACTTTTTACAGCGTCAATACGGCTGAGATCCTTTACATTCTTGTCGCCCATGATCCCGATATCCTCAAAACCCAGTTTGACATTTCCTGCCGTCATTGTGCTGGAGCAATCCACTGACATCACTATTGCTATCCCTTCTTTCCTGATCACACCCTCTTTGTTGAACTGTGGCCGGGCAAGTCCCGCTATGAGAAGCAGCAACGCCAGCCACCTGAGCAGATAGATGTTGCGGGCGACAAAGGCCCGAAGGTTCCCACGCAAGGCGCGTACGGTATGGTCAGCCGGGAAAATTATGCCACTCACATGTCCGCGCATACGCAGCAATATGAACAACGCGAGCACGACGAACAGAAGCGATAAAGCTAGAGGTGTCCTGAATATAATGGTCATTTTCCCTGCTCAGTTTCCTTGGTCCTTTTTATGAATCCTATTTCTTTTTCCAACCCCGGGTCAAGCTTTTCGCTCTTATCGCGGCCTACAGAATATTTAACCAGGTCGAGCGACCGGAACTTCTCTTCGAGAAAGCTCTTATCCTCGGGGGACAATTTGGGCAAAGAATTGACATGGGACACTATCTCCTCAGTGGTCATAGCCCTTCGGGGAAAGTCGTAGCGTTCCTGCAGGTATAACAGCAGGCATCGGTAAAGCAATGCGGCGAATTGTTTGCCCTTGCCTTGTTCTATAAACCTTTTACTCTTTAGCTTTTTAAACCTTCGAAAAGCCATAATATGCGCGGGTTGGGCGAGCTTTTGCCCTGCCCTTCTCATGGCAAAGGACAAGACAATGATCACAGCTACCACGAAAGGGGTCACGACCAGATACAAGAATGATCTTATCATTATATCCTTGTTGGTCCGCACTTTTCGCGGCCCCGGGGTCTCTCTGATGTAATACCTTATCGGCGCTGTTATCGCCCCTCCCATGCGTTCTCCGCTTTTACCGTGCGCCATGCCCACCCTCCCGTCAAAGATCCCCTCTCCGGTCTTTATCTCCTCAGGGGAAGTAGGGTCCTCTTTCAATATTTTCCTGACAGCGGCTTTCCCGGTATCAATAGTGATCTCTTTTTTTTCTCCTTTTTCCAAGTAACGGACACTTACGTCCGGCAGCGTATAGGTGCCAGGGAACAAATAAGTGAGCTTCATCCGCCTCAGGATAGTCTGCCTGCCCCGGGACACGGTCTTATCAACCACATTTTCTCTTATATACACATCCCCAGGATCCACAACATCCACCTCGTCAACCAAGATCCCGGGACCCGCCGACACCAACACCCTAAGAGATAGCGTCTGTCCGATATCAATGGTCCTTGGGCGCACCTTCACGGATACATCTAAAGGCCGTTTTACATGCAAAAATACGCCCGTCGCCACTATGATAATTAATATAGCAGCTAGGCCGTAGTAACGCATCGACCTGGGTCGTTCCGGCATATCCACCTACAAGCCTCTTTTCTGTTTACGGTGTGTAAAAAAATCGACCAGAGCAGCTTCATATGGTTTTGACGTATCGACAATGATCCTGTCGATGTTCACGGAATAAAAAAGCTTTTTCCTCCTACGTTCCATCTCATCCGCCTGTTCCCGGTATTTTTCGCGTATATTGATGTCAGAAGTATCCAAATAATAGGCTCTGCCGCTTTCCGGGTCCTTCAACTCGATAATACCCGCATCGGGCAGCTCCCGTTCCCGCGGATCGATTATCTGTACAGCCACAAGATCGTGCTTTTTCCCGGCGATAGATAACGGTTTTTTCAGGCCTTTATCCTGGAAATCCGATATCAAGAATGTAACGGTACTTTTTTTTGTAAGCCGCGACAGATATTCAAGCGAAAGTGATATGTTCGTTCCGATCCCTTGCGGCTTAAAATACAAAGCTTCCCTGATTATCTTAAAAACATGCTTTGTACCTTTCCGTGGCGGAAGATACCTTTCTATCCGGTCCGTGAACACCAAGAGGCCTACTTTATCGTTGTTCTTTATAGCGGACGCGGCGAGAACGGCACACACTTCAGCCGCGAGGTCCCTTTTCAGGTGATTTACGCTTCCAAAACGGTTCGACCCGGACACATCAAGGAGCAGCATTATGGTAAGTTCCCGTTCTTCGACAAATTTCTTGATAAAGGGCCGGCCCATACGTGCGGTAACGTTCCAGTCGATAGAACGTATCTCATCCCCGGGGAGATATTCGCGCACCTCCACGAACTCCATACCCCGCCCTTTGAATACGCTTTTATATTCGCCAGCGAATATATCCGTGGCTTTTTTCGCGGTCGTGATCTGTATCCGACGTATTTTCCTGAGTATCTCAGCCGGTATCATTCAAAGATCCCCCTTGAACCGGAACCCTCATGGAATGGGTATTTTGTCAAATATGGTCTTGATAATATCCTCCGAGGACATCTCTTCGGCTTCAGCTTCATAGCTGGGCATTATCCTGTGACGCAAAACATCATATCCTATCTCCCGTATATCCTGAGGAGTAATGTACCCGCGTCCTCGTAAGAACGCGAACGCCTTGGCGGCAAGCACCAGCGCTATCGTCGCTCTGGGTGAAGCTCCCAGCTGGATAAGGCTCTTTAGATCCTTAAGACCATATTGCTCCGGACGCCTCGTGGCGAATACAAGATCAACAATATACCTTTTTATCTTGTCATCCACATACACCTCATCGACGATCTCCCTCGCTTTTAGAATGTCTTCCGGCGTCGCTACAGGAGAAACCCCGGCCTTTTTTCTGGTATTTCCCATCCTGTCCAGGACCACGATCTCCTCGTCCGGCTCAAGATATGATATCTTGACCTTCAGCATAAAACGGTCAACTTGGGCTTCCGGCAACGGATAAGTCCCTTCCTGATCGATCGGGTTTTGTGTCGCCATTACCAGGAACGGCTCCTCTAATCTGTAACTTGTGGTCCCTATAGTGACCTGCCTTTCCTGCATAGCCTCAAGAAGAGCTGCCTGCACCTTCCCCGGCGCGCGGTTTATTTCATCCGCAAGGACTATATTGGAGAACACCGGCCCCTTTTTTACTTCAAAAGTACCTTCCTTTGCGTTGTATATAAGAGTACCCACGATATCGGCTGGAAGAAGATCAGGCGTGAACTGTATGCGCTGGAACTGTGCTTTAATAGCCTGGGATAGTGTCATTATAGACAACGTTTTTGCCAATCCGGGCACACTCTCGACCAGTATATGGCCATTGGCCAGAAGCCCGACCATGAGCCTCTCGATCAGGTATTCCTGCCCCACTATAACGGTGCGTATCGCTCCCGTAAGTTCTTGTATCAGACGGCTTTCATTTTTAACTTTTTCGTTTATCCGGTCCCGATCAGCGTCCATGATACCCCCTTTCAAAAAAACATACGCCT
>JAQUQS010000018.1:0-17634 GCA_028715965.1 Candidatus Omnitrophota bacterium
AATACGTGTATATCGTACCGTCGGCTTCCGTCTTCTTTACAAGCACCCCGCCCGAGGTGTATTCATACGCCACTATAAGGGCTCCACCCGCGGTATACTCGCTTATGTACTTCGCCTGGTTCGTACCCGCGTAATAATCGCTGAACGTCTTGTAGCTCCCGTCCGGCGCCGTCTCTTTTACCAGCACTCCGTACCCCTGGCTGTTCCAGTTCTCGTCACTGTATTCGTATATCGTACCGTCAGCCAGTGTCTTCGTATGCATCCTGCCACTCGCGTAATACGTGTATGTGGCGTCCGGCTGTTCCGTCCCTACCAGGTTACCGCTCGCGTCATACTCGTATGTCGCGAGCCATGTCCCGTCCGCGGCGTACTCGCTTATGTACTTCGCCTGCCTTGTGCCCGCGTAATAATCACTGAACGTCTTGTATGTACCGTCCGGCCTCGTCTCCTTCGTGAGCACTCCGTATCCCTCGCTGTTCCAGTCCTCATCCGAGTATTCGTATATCGTACCGTCGGCCAGCGTCTTCGTATGCATCCTGCCCGAGACATAATACTCCATGACTTCCTCTATATCCGACGTATCCCCGACATACGTTATCTTCACGAACGTGCCGTCCGACATATCTTTCCTGGTAACCCTGCCCAGGTCATCATACGCGGAATAATATACTGTCGTTCCGTCCGGCATAAGCTCTTTCAATATCGTACCGAACACATCGTAGTACGTGGTCTTGAAAGTTCCATCGGCATACCCTATGGTATACGAACAAACCCCTGAATCGCCGAACACATCGTTAAAATAAGTATATTCCTCATATGTGTGTTCACCCGTAGATGAATACCTGTCTATTCTGTCTATTCTTGAGGTGGCCCCGACATACGCATACGTATCATATGCCCCGTTCGAGTAATCCACCCTGGTCTTACGCCCGGAGGCATCATAGGTGTATGTTTCCACAAGCTCTACCGTAGCCCCGTTCCCTCTGGTCACTTTGGTCAATTTGGAATTAGAATCATACTCATACAACACGTAATCGCCATTCCGGTCAGTATGTTTATATGTTTTCCTCCTCCAGTAGTTCGACCCGGAATAATAAGTATATTCGTCGGTCGTCTCAGTCCCGTCAACAAAGTGCTCCAGGGTCTTCTTCGTATAGCCGTTGGAATAATATTCATATGTCCTGTATCCTCCGGTAGAGTAATCTATCCTGGACGTCCTTCCGTCGGAATTATAAGTGTAAGTCGCTACCTTGCCATCGGAATAGGTGATAGTATCGACCCTGCCGTTCGAGCTATATTGGTACACCGTGGTCTTCCCGGCCCTGTCCGTATAAGTATAGGTTTGGGTATATCCGTTGGAATAATACGTATATGCGTAAGAGTAAGAAGTCCCATCGCTGTAATGATTCACATACGTCAGCGTCTTGTAAGTATCCCCGTAATATGTTCTTTCGCTGTAAGAACCGTCCGAATTATCAGTTCGTATCAACCTGCCCAGGGTATCGTATGTATAATCCACCGTATATCCATCATACTCCATATGGCTTATCTGGCCGTCCGGCAAATATTCATATACGGTAGTCCTTCCTTCCTCATCCACATAGATCACCTTGCTGTGGACCTCGGAATTACCATAATACTCATATATGCACGTATACCCATACGCATAATCGATCCGGGTGATCCGGTCAAGTGAATCATACTCGTAATAAGTATCATACCCGTTCGGGCCGCTTACTTTTATTACCCCACCGGTCACCGGGTCATATTCGTACTTATAGTAATATCCGCTCGAGTACTTATAGGTCCTGGACTTCAACATATCAGAGTCCCCGTAATATTCGTATTCAACGACATAATTCACGTTGCCGTTATAGTAAGATGTGGTTTTTTTGATCTTGTTCGTATCACCGAAATATTCGTTGATCGTATGAGAATTCGAACTGCTATCGGTCCTGGTAAGCCGGTTAAGGGCGTCATATGTATACGAGACCGTGTACCCATAATACGACGTATACTTCGTCACGTTGCCAAGCTCGTTATATTCATAAGTCGAGGTGTGTCCCGCTGAATCGATATATTTTTTGTTCTTCATTATGGATGTCCCGGCCCAGTACTCATATTCCTCATGCGACCCATAAGAATAATCTTTCCTTATCAGGTTCCCGGCCGCATCGTAAGAATATGTCATCCAGCTGGTATATGTGCTCCAGCGGTATTTATATGTCGTTTTTACCAGCTGGCCTAACTCGTTATATTCTTCGATAGTCGTTGTATTCCACCTGCTGACAACGGTTCTCTTCTTCATCACATTAGTATCGTTCCAATATATATACTCCTCGCTAGTACCGTCGCTGGACTCCTTGAGCGTCAATCGTCCGTACGTATCATAGGTATAATTTGTAACAAGGTCGTTCCATTTCTCCTCTTTTACGAGCCTGCCGTCCTGGTCATAAGTCTCGACCGTTTCACGTCCGTCCTTATCCTTGTATGTGATCGTTTTTATGTCGGTCGTGTCCCCGAAATACGTATATTCTTCGGAAGAACCGTCTACGTAAGCTCTCAGCATCAACCTGCCGGTGGCAAGGTCATATCCTTCAATGGTCGACGCTATCATATTTGAATCGGTGATCTGGCCCGTAGTATCGTAAATATATACGGTGAACCGGCCGAGATCATATTCATACACTCTTTTGTATGAAAAGTTCATGTTATCGTTATCCGCATAGCCATAATATGTCCTGACATTGTTTATTACGTCGTCTTCCCGGACAAGCCTGCCCTGTTCATCGTAGAAATATACATATCCCGACAGATCAGTAACGCGGCTTATCTTCCCGTTATCCAGGTATTCCGTTATGAGGGTATTCCCTGTGATCAGGTCTTTTACGGCTTTTTTGAGGAGTTTTCCGGTTTCAGGATCGTATATGAACGTCGTCTCCGACTTACCTTCCACATTAAGATACTTGAGCCTTCCTTCCCTGTCGTACCTTGAGATGACCGTATCGACACCATAGGTTATTCTTTCCATCAAAGAACCGTCGTCACGATACTCACATGTGAACTTGATATCATTCGGGTCTGAAACACTTCTGCCAAGGACCTTATATGTGGTTTTCGTGGACCCGTAATATATATAGAATACCTCTATATCCCCGTTAAGCACTTCTCGCGTCAAACGCGCAAGCGGGTCATATTCATACACGATCGTTTTGCCGTTAGCCAGGTCGGTAAAGGTCTTGGAGCTCACCAGGGATGTTGACTCATAATAGGAATATGTCATGGTATACAACCCGGGAACACCTTCTTCCGTAACGCGCCCAAGACCGTCCCTGACAGACGTATATCCCGTAGGATCTATCTGTTCCACGAAGGTCCATGAGGAATAATCCGCCGGGTCGGTCGAATAATCATATATCTCTATCTTCAGGAGTATGCTCTTGGATTCATCGGAATATATGAATCGGGATACGGTCCCGTCCACAAGATCCACGATATCCTCCAGATACGCGCCATCCGGGTATTTCTGCGATACCATGCGCCCGTCCTCATCGAACGTATACTCGAAGCCATCGCTGGTGACACTACGTCTCAGTCTGCCCTGTTCATCATACTCATATATAGATCCGTCACGTACGGTCTTTTTGCTTATGACACCGTTCTCATAATATTCATAAGCCTCGACAAGGACCCCCTTGCGATCATACTCTTCTTTTTTCCCGAACTGCGCGGAATCGGGATAGTATCCACTGTATACCGTATAAGACCCGTCAGCCTTTATATCTTTTATCAAACGACCGTATCCGGCCCCTTGGAAATCCTCATCCATATACTCATATGTCCCGACTTTCGGATATATGCTGCTCTTAAGATTACCGCTTTCGTAGTATTCGAAGATATACCCGTTAGACTGTATCTTCTTGGCCAACTCACCGTTGGGGTGATACTCGTAAGAGACAAGAAGCGTACCGTCAGCCGCGTATTCGGCCACGTATCTCGGCTGGCTCGTACCCGCGTAATAATCACTGAACGTCTTATATGTCCCGTCCGGCCTCGTCTCCTTAACAAGCACGCCTATCCCGGTCCCATTCCAGTTCTCATCGCTATATTCGTACACAGTCCCGTCAGCAAGTGTCTTGGTCTTTACACGACCAGAATCGAAATATGTGTACGTAGCTTCAGGCTCCTCAACCCCGACGAGATTACCAGAAGCATCATACTCATATGTCGCGAGCCATGTACCGTCAGCCGCGTATTCGGACACGTATCTCGGCTGGCTCGTACCCGCGTAATAATCACTGAATGTCTTATATGTCCCGTCCGGCCTCGTCTCCTTCGTGAGTACACCATATCCCTGGCCGTTCCAATCCTCGTCACTGTATTCGTACACGGTCCCGGTGGGCAGCGTCTTCGACGCCATCAGCCCGTCACCGTAATATGTGTAATATTCGTTCGTCGCGTAATCGTATTTGCCCGTCAAGACACCTGAAGCGTCATACTCATAACGGTTCACCAGCGTCGTCCACTCGTCACTGTAAGTGTATACCGTCCTCTCAAGCTCGCCCGCCCCGGCATACTCTATACTGAACGTCAGCTCGCCCGCCGCGTTCGTCACGTCCCTCTTCTGCGACTTCAACCTGCCGTATCCCTGGCTGTTATAATCCTCGTCCAGGTATTCGTACGCCACGTTACCCGCGGTATCCGGCGCGTCCAGCTCTTTTGTCTTCAAAAGCCCACTCGGATAATACGTATAGGTAACACCCGGCTCGCTGGTGCCTATGAGCGTACCGTCCTCGGCATACTCGTATGTCGCGAGAAGCGTACCATCAGCCGCGTATTCGGACACGTATCTCGGCTGGCTCGTACCCGCGTAATAATCACTGAATGTCTTATATGTCCCGTCCGGCCTCGTCTCCTTCGTGAGCACACCATATCCCTGGCCGTTCCAATCCTCGTCACTGTATTCGTACACGGTCCCGGTGGGCAGCGTCTTCGACGCCATCAGCCCATCACCATAATATGTGTAATATTCGTTCGTCGCGTAATCGTATTTGCCCGTCAAGACACCCGCCGCGTCATACTCGTACCTATTGACCAGCGTCGTCCACTCGTCCGAGTAAGTGTATACCGTCCTCTCAAGCTCGCCCGCCCCGGCATACTCTATACTGAACGTCAGCTCGCCCGCCGCGTTCGTCACGTCCCTCTTCTGCGACTTCAACCTGCCGTATCCCTGGCTGTTATAATCCTCGTCCAGATATTCGTACGCCACGTTACCCGCGGTATCCGGCGCGTCCAGCTCTTTTGTCTTCAAAAGCCCGCTCGGATAATACGTATAGGTAACACCCGGCTCGCTGGTGCCTATAAGCGTACCGTCCTCGGCATACTCGTATGTCGCGAGAAGCGTACCATCAGCCGCGTATTCGGACACGTATCTCGACTGGCTCGTACCCGCGTAATAATCACTGAATGTCTTATATGTCCCGTCCGGCCTCGTCTCCTTCGTGAGCACGCCTATCCCTGTCCCGTTCCAGTTCTCGTCGCTGTATTCGTACACGGTCCCGGTGGGCAGCGTCTTTGTCTTTATGCGCCCTGAGCCATAATAAGTATATGTAGCGTCACCCTCCTGTACGCCGATGATATTACCCGCCGCGTCATACTCATATGTAGCGATCCACGTATCGTCAGCCGCGTATTCGGACACGTATCTCGGCTGGCTCGTACCCGCGTAATAATCACTGAATGTCTTATATGTCCCGTCCGGCCTAGTCTCCTTCGTGAGCACGCCGTATCCCTGGCCGTTCCAGTCCTCATCCGAGTATTCGTACACGGTCTTATCTGTGATCGTTTTTTTGTACATCCTGCCGGACCCGTAATATTCATATATGGTCCCGTAGAACCATTCCTTGAGTTTCGCCAGGTCATCATCCGTCAGTTTAAGACTAGCTATACTGTAGTCCGGGTTGTCCTGCCAGAAAAGACCACCCATATATCCCTGCTCCAGAAGTATCTGGAGACGTTCGGCCGCGTCAGGGTCGTCCGCGCTAAAATATTGCGGGTCGATCTCCCCTACGAGTACGGGTTTTCCGTTATAATACGCCTCAAAAGCTGAAGTGGATAATTCCTCAAAGCTATTATCGTAATACTTGGCCCAGTAATGTATCTGCACAACATCCACGTCATCATCACCACCATCGACAAAACAATGCCAATATCCCTGTTTTTGCCATTCCTCGAGCACCGAATTCCATCCCCACGCGTCCGGATCAACGAATTCTTTTTTGGCGAATCCTATCGTGATATCTTTATCTGGGTCGTTGGCCCTTATCACGGCCATCATATCGGTAATGAACGTATACATCTCATCCTGGCTTATGGTGGACTGGGTAACCGGCCTTCCATCCGTAGGCATGTTCCCCCATGGGCTGAGATCGGTGCCGTAATACGGTTCGTTTATCACGTCCCACATTAATATTTCTTCCCTGCCGGCGAACTCCGCTATAAAATCACCGATAAGCGCCACCAGTTCCGCTCTTTTGACATCGTTCTCGATCACTTCAGGATGCCCTGTATCCCCGGACAGTTCCGAATATGCCAGCCAGAAATCGAATAGACACGGGATAACTTGCGTCCCGCTGAGTTTTGCCGCCTCAAGCAACGCCTCCATGTCCTCGAACAATTTAGCCTCGTCATAGAAAGCCAGGGTCGGTCCCGAAAAATCGACAATATCCCTTAGGTCGGTAAAAAGGAACACGCGCACCACGCCGCCCGAGAAATTATCCATGGCGTCAATAAGGTATTTTTTGTTGGCGCTTACGCTGAAACCGTTAGAGGGATCGTTGGACCCGATATCGTGGCCATAGCTCATCCACGGGAGACTGCCTCCTTTTATGAAACCTTCTTCCGCTTCCCTTTTCTCCGTAAGCGGCCAAATGGGGTCGCTAGGCGATGATGGTGTGTATGTTTCTATGTTCCCGTTCGGATAATATTTCTTCGCGTTCACGAGGTTCCAACTAGCGTCCCACGTATATACGTGAAGGATATTGTCCACAGGGCTCACATGCGCGCTATTGTATGAATTTCCGGAACCGTCAAGCAGTACCGCCGACAACGTACCGTCAGCATCCTTCTTTATCATGTAATCGCTGTCCACATACTCATAAGACGCGACAAAATCGCCCTGTAGCGTCCCGTTGAGTATATCCACCTCATCCGCCTCAGCATAGGAATATTCGTTCTTATACCTCACCTTGTCTTCCATGCCGGGCGTAGTATGGTAAACATACGTGTAGTACACGTTTGATCCCGCGTAAAGGTCCTGGATCAGAAGGCCCTGTTCGTTACGTACGTATTTTTCGAGTACGGTCACACCGTCGGTATCAAATATTATCTTCTCCCTCTCCACCCAACCGTTGGTCTGGGTGTTCAGGTCCAGGATCTCCCCGCTGTGGTCATACGTGATGGAAACCCTTCTTTCTGACTGCTTGACATCGCTCAAAGCCGGACTTCCCACTACCGGCACATACTCGCCGTCGTATTCCGTCAGGGTGACCTGCGTTGTCCCCCATTCCCAGGTCTTATATCCGTCCAATTCGAATATGAGGATAAATCTGCCATAGTGGTTCCACACATCGCCTTGCAGGTTCTCATCCGTGTATTCATAAACGTTACCGTTAGCCTGTATCTTCCTTTTCCAGTTATCTGTTCCCGTATACTTTTCGATCACCTCTTTTGAAGATGAGATGCTTAAGAGTTCGCCCGAAGCGTTGTATGTATACGTATGGAGAAGAACGTCCGTCGAGGCCACATACTCATACTTGAAATGCACTATCGTATCATCCGGGGTGGAATAGTATTCGTATGTGTAATAACGATCCTCCGATACCATATCATTACGCAACAGCCTCCCTGAAGCGTCATATGAATATTCTTCCAGGAGAGTGGTCCCGTCCGTATCAAAGACTTTTTTGTCCCTCAAGATCCATGCGTTGGTCGCTATGTCAAGGTCGGACTGTTCACCGTGATGATCATATGTAAGTTCGTAACGTAATTCTGAAGGTATGACATCACTACGTACATCGCTTCCGGGCGCGGGGGTGTAAGCGCCGGAATACTGCGATATGACGACTTGCGCCGCCTGCCAGTCGAATAACCTGTAAGATTGTCCCGAAGGCTCGTATATGAGGGTTATGCGTCCATATCCCTGCCCGGACCAATTCTCATCCAGATATTCGTACATATTGCCGGTAATATCTTCGACCTTTCGCTTAAGCAAGCCGGAGATATCATAATTCTCGATCGTATCTGCGTGTACCGCTGATACGATGAACACCATCGCCAGCAACAACACGACCACAGTTTTTGAAATAGCACCCCTTAGACAACTCATAACGCACCCCTTTATCGTAAGTTTTCTGTTATATAACAAAAAGCTACATGTTTTACTTATATATATGATAACATAACTGATCTGCTATGCAAGGAGTATTCTCTAACTTTTTTATCACTTAAATAAGGCGCAATTTTTTCACTGCCTTTTTGGCCATATTATACTTAATTTGATTCAAATGTTATGTTCCCGTATTCTCCGGTTATATGGACCCCTACCCCATGTTTTTCGCAAATGCTTATTATATATGGGCTTATATGCTCAGGTCCCGGGGCCGTAATAACCACATCCTTGCACCCTGTCATCTTGATAAAATTTTCAGCAAGTTCGGCGTTTTTTATCCCGCGGCCATGATGTGGATACTTCAGGATATCACATGAAAGATCCATCCCGGAACCCATAATATCCTCAATAATACCATCTGAGATATCGCCACAAAACAGAACGTCCAGACCGCTATTATCCTCTATTTTCACTACGACCGAATCGTCGTTCACATTGCCGGAAGGCTCATCTCCCATAGGGTTCAGTATCTTTATCCTCGCGCCACGGAATCCCCTTATTTCCTCCCCGGCAAGAACACTTTCATGCCTGATACCAAGATCTTCCAGGACTTCTAAAAATCCATGCCCCGCGTAAAGGTCCTTTGGCCACATCTCCGCCTTGTTGTGGACCACCAGCCGCACCTTAAGCTCCCTGACCACATCAATGAGCCCTCCGACATGGTCGTCATGTGGATGCGACAATACTATACAATCCACAAGTGGGACCCTCTTTTCCCTAAGATATGGACAAATAGCGGTTTTCCCGAAACTCTCCCGGGTGCCGTCCCCGCTTCTGCCTCCGTCCACAAGAAGGATTCCCCCATCCCGGAACCGCATAACGGCAGAATCAGCTTTACCCGCGTCCAGGAAAGCTACACTGCTATTGCCGGCATACGCCGGGAGCGCGCCATTCCACAACACAAAGTTCAGGAACAAAAGCGTGACCAGCGCTATCCTGCACCTTAAAGACCGTGTCCTGAAGATATATACACCCGATACCAACCCCGCGTAAAAAATAGTGATAAGTAGTATAGATGGCCTGGGCACCTGGAACACTCCGCCTGGTACACATGACATTCCAGCGGCTATATCTATATATCTTTCCAGAATGACATGCATGATGTATCCCGCGGCCATAGCCGGTTTAAAGAGAAAAGGCACCTGGCCACAGGCAAGAAGAAGCATCCCGAGCCCCAGAACAGCGATAAGCACAGGGATCGCCAAAACATTAGCCAAAAGCATAACAGGCGTAATGGTATGAAAAAAGAAAGCGGTTACCGGGCTTATTGCCAGGAATACGGACAATGATACCATTATAGACTCCCAGACGAACGTTATCACCCTGCGACCTACGCTATGGACAAAGACCACTGGCGTACCTTTGATAAAAGGCTTTAGGGTCAATATCCCGATCGTAGCGGCGTATGAAAGCAGGAATCCGGCTGACAATAATTGCATAGGGTCTATGAAGGTTATCGCGAACGCGGAAACGATCAACGGGCCCATAAGTGATGTTTTCTTCCCGAACACCTTTGCTCCCCCCACCATGATCCACATCACAAAAGCCCTGACCGCCGGCACCCCGGCCCCGGTCATGACAACGAACATGGCGACCATGATCGACGATATCAGGAACGCCTTGTTATCCGTGAGCCTCAAGACCTTAGCGACAAAAAGGAATATAGCCCCTACCAGGGCAGTATGCAATCCGCTGACAACGGCTATATGCAGGGTCCCCGTACCCCTTAGGGCCTTCTTTACCGGACCTGCCATCGCGCTTTTCTGCCCGATGAGCATTGAGCACGCAAGCCCTGAAGTCCCGGCCCCTAACGCGCGGCATATTATGGACTGGCACTTTTTACGAAAACGGAAAAGCCTTCTTTGAAGGAACACTCGGGGTCCGTTCGATCGACCCGCCACCACGACACCTTTCCTGCCACACGATACTATGAACCTATGGGTACCCTGTTTCTCGATGAACCTGCCATCTCTTTCCTCAAGGACCTTACCGCTCCTATCCCTCAAAGTACCGCGGATGAACACCACATCACCGAACTCAACGACCATCTCAGGTCGCGTCATTACACACAACGCCTTCAGCCGCACATGCCGCACCTGGTCATCACACATCGCGTCATGTATCTTGACCTCAAAATTGGTCCGCTTGTTACCTCCGGCCGTATCCTTTGTTTCCGGATCACTCGCAACCTCGCCATAGAAAAGGGTTTCCCGTCCTATGATACCACTCACATCCCCGAGACCGGCCCCTTCGGATGATCGCGTTCCCGCCCTCTGTATCCCGATGAACAGAAAAAACAATGAAAGAAAATATATAAAAACCCTACGGCCCCTGCATAAAAACAGCAGCAAAAGAAGAAGCATAAGTATCCCCGATAGCAACATGGGGAGCCCATCATCCGCGTGTCCAAAAATTACGCGTCGCAGTATTATCCCTGTTAAGAACCACAATGTCATCATTGGAAGACCGTTCCTCGATCATATTCTATTTTTTCGCTTATCATCCTTATCTTAGCCGGGCCTATACCCTTGATCTTCCCCAGGTCTTCAAGCGACATGCTCCCACCCTTGCGTTCTCTGTAGGCTATTATCCTCTTCGCTATCGCCGGTCCGATACCCGGAAGCGACGAGAGATCTTCCACCCCGGCGCTATTGATGTTCACACCCATCTTTTTCCTGTAACTCTCGGCATAAGATAAAAATCTTTCTTTATCACATACCCTGTCCCGGCCTGCCTTTCCCCTTATGATGAACAGCTCTTCTTCGCACGCATTATCCCTTATCACCATGGAGATCGACGCTAGGAACAGCGAAAAACACAGTACGAACATGAAAGTATCAACTTTTTTGTCCCTGTCCATCCAGCCCTCCCTTAACACACAGCTTAACCCTGTTTATTGTTTTTGTCAAAATAAATTTGCTTTTTAATTAATAAGGCGGGCAAAAAAATATTACGTTCTTATCTTGAGCTTATAGAGATCCCCATAAGTACCTGTAACCCAAAGATATCCGTCTTCCCAAACGATACCCGTTGTCTTGTCGACCGGCGAGATGATGTACCCTATAACCCCAAGGTCATCCATCCCTATCCTATAGATACGCCTGTAATACCAACTGGACACCCAGAGATCCTTGCCGTCCCACGCCAACATGGATGGCTCAGATATACCCTTTATCCTTGCCCTGAGAACGATCTTTCCTTCAGGAGAGACCTTATTCAGGTAGTATTTGGTACCGGCACCGCGCTCCCATGTTATGACATAAAGATGCCCTTCCGCCCAGGCTGTCCCGGTCGGATGCCCCGGTTCAAAAGAGATCTCTCCGACCGATCGCATCTTACCTTCCGATATCTCTACATGAAATACCTTCTTCTCATTCCAATCCGAGACCCACAAGCGTCCCTCAGTATCCTTCGTCACGGACTCGGTGAACGTTCCAACCGGGATTATATCCCTCTTTTTCTCTCCGGTCACAGGATCTATCACCCATGTATTGATATGCTCGCCGTTATTCACCCATATCTCACCGTTATCCATGAAAAGGCCCTCATGATAACCTTTTGGCAGGGATAATCTTTCAACGATATCATATCCTATATTTTCCTGATCATCTTCGGCATATACCATGTTAACCCTATCTTCCGGCATAAATGTAAGGACACCCAGAGTAAATACGGATATCAGAATGGACCATGTTCTTGTTCTGCGGCATTTTCGCATTGAGGGTTCCATTACTTCACTACTATGTTGACCATCTTATCCGTCAATATTATCCATTTGCGTATTTCTTTTCCGGACAGCCACTTGTCGATCTTCTCCTCTTTCAGCACTTGTCGTTTGATCTCATCCTCGCCAGCCCCGGTCCTTACATTGACCGTAGCCCTCAGCTTTCCGTTCACCTGTACTGGTATCTCCACATTGTCAGACTGCAGCATGCTCTCATCATATACCGGCCATTCAGCCTCAAGAACACTCGTATCGTTACCGAGCTTTTCCCACATTTCTTCGGCGACATGTGGTATGAAAGGACTCAACATAAGGACCACATTAGTTATTATCTCCGAAAAATACGCTCTTCCGAAACATCCGTCGCCATAAGAACTTATCACGGCATATATCCCGTTCATCATTTCCATGATCCCGCTTATCGCGGTATTGAAATGGAAACTGCCGTCTATGTCGTCCGTCACCCTTTTTATGGTCTGGTGCATTTTTATGTTCAGCTGTTTCTGTTCCTCCTCCGGGAATGAATTTTCCTTACCACAGGCCTCCAACACGTCCAGCAGGTTCCATACTCTTTTAATGAACCTGAAAGCTCCTTCCGTCCCCCTGTCTGACCACTCCGCGTCCTTCTCCGGCGGACCGATGAAAAGAGTGTATAAGCGGACCGTATCCGCGCCGTATTTTTCGATAAGCCCGTCGGGGCTCACCACGTTCCCCTTGGACTTGGACATCTTGGCGCCGTCCTTGACGATCATCCCCTGCGTAAAAAGCCGTTTGAACGGCTCATCGAACCCGATATATCCCATATCATAAAGCACTTTAGTGATAAAACGCGAATACAGGAGATGCAATATGGCGTGTTCAACGCCACCTATATACTGGTCCACCGGTAGCCATCTGTTCACATCCTCCGTATCAAAAGGAACATCTTTTCTGTGTGATGATATATAGCGGAGAAAATACCAGCTCGAGTCCACGAATGTATCCATCGTGTCGATCTCCCTCTTCGCGGGCCCTCCACATACCGGGCATACGGCATTCACGAAATCCTTCGCGTATTTAAGGGGCGATTCCCCTGTAGGCCTGAACTCCACGACTTCAGGAAGAAGCACCGGCAGGTCTTCCTCTTTCACCGGCACTGTCCCACACTTATCGCAATATAACACGGGTATTGGAGCCCCCCAGTACCTCTGCCTGGAGATCAACCAATCTCTGAGTTTGAAATGCACGGACCTTTTACCTATGGACTTCTCCTCCATCATATCCGCGATCTTCGACATGGCCTCGGTATTCGTAAGTCCGTTAAACCCTTCCGACCCCGTCATTACGCCTTCATCCGTGTACGCCTCGGCAAGCTCACCGTCTTTCAGGCTTTCGTTCGGACGGTCTATTACGACCTCTATGGGAAGTCCGTATTTTTTGGCGAATTCGAAATCCCGCTGGTCATGGGCGGGCACCGCCATCACCGCTCCCGTGCCATATTCCATAAGCACATAATCCGCTATCCACAGTGGGATCTTCCTCCCGTTGACGGGATTCACGACATATCTCCCCGTGAATATCCCCCTTTTTTCCGCGGAGGCCTGGACCCGGACGGCCCTTGATTCCTTTCTCACGTCACTTACGAACTTCAAGACCTTATCCCTGTCCGGCGATCCCTTAGTAAGTACGTCTACCATGGGATGCTCTGCCGCTAGCACCATGTAAGTACATCCGAATATCGTGTCGACCCGCGTGGTAAAACAGGTAAGCTTATCATCGGTGCCGTCCAACGGAAAATCTATGTTCACGCCTTCGGACCGACCGATCCAGTTCTGCTGCATTATACGGACCTTTTCCGGCCATTCATCCAGCTTGCTTATGTCATCAAGAAGACGCTGGGCATGGTCGGTAATGCGGAAGAACCACTGTTCCAGTTCTTTCTGGTCGACCTCGCTGTCACAACGCTCACACGCCCCGTCAACGACCTGTTCGTTCGCGAGCACCGTGTTACAGGACGGGCACCAGTTCACGAACGCTTTTTTCTTGTATGCCAGCCCTTTTTTCAGGAGTTTCAGGAATATCCACTGCGTCCACTTGTAATAATCCGGCAGGCATGAAGTGACCTCGCGGTCCCAGTCGTACTCTACCCCCCAGGAAGCCAGCTGTGCCTTCATTCGATCGATATTCTTAAGGGTAGACTCCTTCGGGTGTATCCCGCCCTTGATAGCCGCGTTCTCAGCCGGAAGTCCGAAAGCGTCCCAGCCCATCGGGGATAATACGTTAAGTCCCCTCATCTTCTTGTAGCGGACCACTACATCACCTATTATATAGTTGCGTCCATGCCCCACATGCAGGGCCGCCGAAGGATAAGGGAACATCATAAGGCAGTAATATTTATTTGCATAGTCCTTGGTATCTGCCCGAAAAGAGTGTTCTTCTTTCCACTTATTCTGCCATTTTTTCTCTATACTCGCGAAATCATAATACGGCATTACGACCATCTCCTCACGTTCCGGTCCATATTACTACTTAAAAAGCTTTTTCGTCCATTCCCTCGGCTTCCTCTTTTTCCAGCTACCTTTGTGATAGGCGTAACTGGCTAAAAGAGGCAACGCCGCGGTAGCCTCGGCATAGACCATCTGTTCGTATGTAGTATCTACCTTGCCCCAGGAAGAGGCTTCCTTGAGGGTGGAACTCGAACACGCTCCGTCACGCACATCAGCTACGGTTATCTGTACCGCGTATTTGTGCATATCCACCTCTTTACCCAGTATTTCCGCGCAGACGACCGTGTCCTGCACAAAATTCTTCGGCACTCCGCCTCCGATTATGAGCAACCCCGAAGACCCGGAAGCCATTTTTATCCTGGTGAGCTCAAGAAAATCCTTTACTGAATCTATCGATATATGTTCGTCGGGATTCTTCCACTGGTGAAGTACAAGGCCGAACCCCGCGCTCGAGTCCGAAAAAGCCGGACAGAAAATAGGTACGTTCTTTTCGTAGGCGGCCTGGATAAGCGAGTCTTTTTTCTTAGAATGCTTCTTCAGGTATTTCCCCATCTCATATATGAACTCTCTCGAGGAATAAGGCCTTTTCTCCAGGGAATCAGCGATCTTCTCCACCGTCTGGTCGCATTTCTGCAACTGTTCCTCATCGATGAAAGTATCATATATCCTGTCGATGTAAAGTCCCCTCAACTGCGTGTCGTTGGCCGTTGCGTCCCCCCTGTAATGCTTGAACCCCAGGGCTTCGAAAAAGTCCATGTCGACTATGCTCGCGCCTGTAGCCACCACTACGTCTATCATGTTATTCTTGACCATATCCACATATGCCTGCATACATCCACCGGCGCTCGTGCTCCCGGCAAGAGATAAGACAACGGTACATTTCTTGTCCCTGAGCATCATATCGAATATGTCCGAAGCCCTCCCGAGGTCTCGCGCGGTAAAAGACATATCCTTCATCGCCTCTACTATCGAACGGGCGTCTATTTTCTTTATGTCGACATGCTTGATCGGGCGCTTAAGAAGATCTTTCTTTTTCATTTTTCCCCTTTTCCCCTGTTTTGATATTTTAACGGTTATAAAGCTGTTTCAAAAAATATAGCTCAAGAACGTATATATAAGTTTAGCGGCCATGAAATCCGGGGCTTTATTGTGTTCTTCCGGACATAGCTCCACGATATCGAATCCCCTTATTCTGTGTTCCTTGCTTATTTTCCTCAGTAGCCCCGTCACGGAGTACCAATCCATCCCTCCCGGTTCCGGCGTACCGGTGGACGGCATTATCGCCGGATCAAAAACATCAAGGTCTATGGTCACATATACATCTTTCGTCAGTTTCTTGGACACCCGGCCGTACCAGTCTTTCTTGCCGGCTATGTCCGCGGCGAAAAAAACACGGTCCCGCGTCATTTCGTCCTTTTCTTCCACGCACATGCTTCTTATCCCTACCTGGGCGATCGGGCATATTTCCTTTACGCGCGACATTACACAAGCATGGTTGTACGGGCTCCCCTCATATTCCCTCCTGAGGTCCGAATGCGCGTCAAGCTGAAGGACCGAAAGCCCCTTATATCTTTCGGCATGGGCTCTTACCGAACCAACGGTAACTGAATGTTCTCCCCCAAGCATAACAACGAATTTTTTATCCCCCATGAGGGCGGACACGCTGTCATACACTTCTTTGACCATCTTTTCAGGTCTTTTGGAGGTTTTTACCGGTGCCGCCGTGTATATCCCTTTCCTGTATATCTCCTTACCTGTCTCTATGTCGTACAATTCCACCGCCGAAGAAGCGCTTATAATGGCTGATGGCCCCTTGTCCGCGCCCTTGATCCAGGTACTTGTCCCGTCATAGGGCACCGGCAGAACAGCTATAGCTGACCTTTTACGATCGGTGAACGCAGCTTCCAAGCCCATAAAACCGCTGTTATTAGCCATCCCAGCTCCTATCCCACGTTAAGAAAAGCCATCGTTCCGCCGGGAGCGTCACTACGTACGAAGTCTTTGCCCCTGCTTACGATATGTTTATCATAATCCCCGGATTCGAACGTATCCACCAGATATCTGGCCGCGTATTCCACATCGAAATCCTTGCAGGAGAACACATCCACAAAACAGTAATCCTTTTCCTGGAAAGTATGTATGGAAATATGGCTTTCAGCTATTATCACTGTACCGGTTATCCCTTTATCTTCCGGTACAAGCCCTGAATAAGGGAATACATACGGTTGCGTTATCCTGGTCATCCCTATCTTATCGGGCAGGTCGTTCAAGGTATTGAAGATGAGCTCATAATCCCCCAGCTTATCCGGATTACAGCTCCTGAGATCCAACATCAAGTGCGGGCCGAACGGTTCTTTTTTCGTTCCGATCATCTCAAGTCCTCCATTTTGTGAAGTGTGATCAAAAAAAGGGGTTAAAAAACAGAGCGAAAAACCCCCTCAAGCGACTTGTTATAATGCGACATCCCCTATGATATTCATTTAGTTAACAAAGTATATTTTTATATACGTGATTTGTCAATAAAAAACTTTGGTGTAACGGATCGCCCCTTAACGCCCTCATAAAGCGCTAAAAGCTTGCCCCGGACAAGGTAAGGGCCGTGGGAAAACAACGTTTTTTGGCTATTTTCATCGTATAGGATGATGGTGTAGGTATAATAACGGGGAAGTCACCTGTTAACGAAAAGATATGGTGGAGCTGAGGGGGCTCGAACCCCTGACCTCATGCATGCCATGCACGCGCTCTTCCAGCTGAGCTACAGCCCCACTTGTTCTGTCATGCCTGATAAATATATCATTCGTATGTCTATATGTCAATATTTATCCCCTTCCATAGCGCCATATCTTCCGATTAGACTTGACTTATACATATCTAGGTAATAAAATTGTTCCATTAATAGCCGGAGTGGTGAAATGGCAGACGCGTTGGACTCAAAATCCAATGGAGGAAACTCCGTGTGGGTTCGACTCCCACCT
>JAQUQS010000018.1:17734-34542 GCA_028715965.1 Candidatus Omnitrophota bacterium
CCGGCACCATTCTTTTCCGCTGTGCTACTTTCGTGCACAGCTTCCAAGAAATAGGTGTGGATAAGGGCCTGCGAAGCCACGGAGGTTCTTCTTTGTAAAGGCGAAGCAGCCCCCACCTCCGGCACCATTCTTTTCCGCTGTGCTACTTTCGTGCACAGCTTCCAAGAAATAGGTGTGGATAAGGGCCTGCGAAGCCACGGAGGTTCTTCTTTGTAAAGGCGAAGCAGCCCCCACCTCCGGCACCAACATATGACAAAAGCCCGGCCACGAATAATGGCCGGGCTTTTTTATATCGGTCGCAAGCCCACTCGATCAGCGCATGACACCGATTAAATCCTTTATCCTGAAAGGCTTATTTTATTTAAACTCAATAAGTGACGGGTCATAATCCGCCACGTTCTCATACCCCAAAAGGTTCAATATGGTCCCGGCTACGTTCGAAAGTCCCCTTTTCGCGAGATCGGCCATTTGATATTCACCTTTATATCCCGGATCAAATATCACAAATGGTACAGGATTGAGCGTATGAGCCGTTTTCATCTCTTTTTTCCCTTTTTTCATAGAGAACATCTCGTCCGAATTACCATGGTCCGCGGTAATGATCGCCACCCCGCCCAGCTCTTCAACTACCCTAAGCAGGGTATCAACACTTCTATCCACGGCCTCGACCGCTTTTATGACCGCGCCCGGCACAGCCGTATGCCCTACCATGTCGCCATTGGCGAAGTTCAGCCTGCCGAACCGGTATTCCCCGGTCCTTAAAAGCTCCTCAGTCTTTTCCGTTATTTCCCGCGCCTTCATCTCTGGCGCCTTATCGAATTGTATGCGGTCTGACGGTATCTCAATGTACGATTCAAGTTCAGGGCAGATGTACCCGGATTTATTCCCGTTCCAGAAATAAGTGACATGACCGAATTTCTGGGTCTCCGATATCGCGAACATCTTTATGTCCTCCGAACAAAGGTACTCACAGACCGTCCTGTCTATCTCCGGGGGAGACACAAGATACCGTGACGGGATATGGAGATCCCCGTCATATTCCATCATACCGGCAAAAAGCACGTCCGGGAAAACCTCCCTATCGAACTCCCTGAAATCCTTCTCGTCAAAAGCGCGGGATATTTCTATGGCCCTGTCGCCTCGAAAATTAAAGAACACCACGGCATCCCCGTCGGCTATCCTTCCTACAGGCTCGCCGTTGTCCGTGACCACGAACGAGTTCATATACTGGTCGGTCATGGAAGGGTCTTCCTTATAATAGGTCTCTACGGCTTCTTTTGCGGAAGCGAACTTCCTAGCCTTTCCCAACACATGAGCGTCCCATCCCCTTTTTACGACACTCCAGTCGGCGTTATAACGGTCCATGGTCGTTACCATACGCCCTCCTCCCGAAGCTATACGGTAATCGAACCCTTTATCGCGGTTAATGGCATATAATACTTTCTCCGTCATATCTATATAGGTAAGCGCCGATCTCTCTCCCACGTCTCTTCCGTCAAGCAGGATATGGACCCGTACCGTTCTTACGCCCTCGGAAGCGAGGCGTTCGATCATGGCGAAGAGTTGGTTTATGTTGGAGTGTACGTTGCCGTCCGACAAAAGACCGATAAAATGGAATTTCGACCCTTCTTTACGGGACCGGTCGACCAGGTCTTTCCATGTTCGGGACCCGAATATATCCCCGCTCTCTATGGACCTGTTGACCAGCTTAGCCCCCTGCGCGAACACCCTGCCCGCCCCTAGCGCGTTATGCCCTACTTCGCTGTTGCCCATATCTTCGTCCGACGGCAGGCCTACGGCGATACCATGCGCCTGCAGCTCAGTAAAGAACGGGCCCTTAAAAAGCCTGTCGAGGCAAGGGGTATCCGCCATATATACAGCGTTAGTCTCATCCGCTCGACCCAGGCCTATGCCATCCATTATTATCAAGAGAAGCGGGCCCTTTCTGGGCGTGAAACCTTTTATCTTTTCGAGCTTAAGCTCCATTTTTCCTCCTTATGCGGGAACCATATCGTGAACTAATATCAACTTCCGTGAATAATAACATAAAACCTGCCACAGGTCAAACACGGCGCGGCAAGCATATGTGCGAACGGCGTGGGAAGCGCGATAGAAGGGTTGGGGAGGTCACGTGCGGATGACCATGACCGTTATATCATCATGCTGTTTCGCCCTGCCGGCAAAACCTGATACGGCATCATGTATCTTTTTCACGGCTTTATCCGCGCTAAGCCCGCGTAAGGACCGGGCCAGGGATTCAAGCCTGTCCTCTCCGAACATCTGTCCGGCGGTATTCATGGCCTCGGTAACGCCATCCGTATAAAGAATGAAAATACATCCCGGCACATAGGTACGCGCATCCTCAGAAAAGAATGTTTCCATCATCCCCAAAGGCATTCCCTCTTCCACATCGAGCATATGCACCTGCCCCTGGGGGTCGACCATGATGGTAGGCATATGCCCGCCTATGGCGTACCGGACCGTTTTTGTCGCGGTATCGAAGATCATATAGGACAACGTGACAAAGAGACTGCTTGATGTCTCGGACAACCGGTTGTTCACTTTGGTCAGCACTTCCGATGGGGATCCTTTCTGTATGAACATATTGAACACACTTACGGCCTTGGCCATGTAAAGGGACGCCGGGACACCCTTGCCGGATACATCTCCCACCATAATACCCAGGCTATTATCATCAAGCTGCACTATATCATATAGGTCCCCGCCGACCTGCCGTGCCGTCCTCATCTCCACCGCGACATCCAGCCCGCCGACCGTCGGGATATTGGACGGCAGGAAACTCCGTTGTATCTCCTTGGCTATATTAAGTTCTTTCTCCATATGCTCGCGTTTCTGGGTCTCCGCCACGTATTTGTTGAACGTGAGGAATATGTAAAGTCCCGCCATGGTCGTTAACGGATAGAACACATCCACCCATATACCCCACACCATGAACAGGGCTATCGCGAACATACTGTAACAGACGGTTATCAGGAATATGGAGACAAGCGCGTATCTTTTCTGGCTGTTCCAGGTTATCAACCCCGTAAAAAGCCATACCAGAAGAAGCACCAGCATATTCCACCATCGGTTCAGCCTGCGAAGGAAAAACCCCTGCGATATACTGTTGTATACGCTGGCGTGGACCCCCACACCCGGGTATATGGACTCCAGTGGCGAAGGATGGGAATCGGGCGAAGCTGTCGCGGTAAGCCCGATGAAACATACGGCCCCCTTAAGCTCTTCCAGGTCCATTACCGGGTCCTGGTCCATTACGTCAGAAAGGTATGACTGTATTATGTCCACGTATGAATAATGCCGGAACGCCTTGCCCCATACCGCCGGATAATTCACCAGCATGGAAGAATCTTCATCCAGGGGTATCGTAAGGCGCGGCCCTACTTTAAGGCTTTTCCCCGGATATAATTTTACGTCACTGAAATCGTATCCCAGGGAATTTATCGCCGCGAGGACCGTAATATGCGAGTACAAGGCGCCTTCATACATCATTACGGGAGGGATCTTCCTGATCTTTCCGTCGATATCCGGTTCCACGTTGATGAAACCTGTTCCTTTTGCCTCGGAAGCGAGGACATCGATAAGTTCCGCCACGTACCCTGTCGGGCATAGCACCTTGCCGCCACGGCAAAGATCCCTCTGGAGGTCGAACACATAAGGTAGGTAAACATCTCCTGAATCCCTTATCGCGTCAGCGAATTTCCTGTCGCCCTCTTTCTCCTCGCTGAAAAATATATCGAATATGACCTCTTTTGCGCCCGCCGACCGGAGCGCCTTCACAAGAAGGGCGTGATAACTGCGCGCGAAAGGCCATTTGCCTATCTTCGCTATCGAGTCATCCCCGACCTCTATTATGACTATTTCATCCAGAGCCTTTACGGGAGGCCTCAATTTATACCTGAGGTCAAGAGTACTGAGCTCAAAGATGTCAAAAACGCGCGAATAGGAAAAGAAAAGGAAAGAAAAAAGCACAAGCGCGGATAATAATAGATATGCCGTTCTTGTCCTGGTCCGTTTTATCATAATGTCTTCAGGCGGGCCCTTCGCCCGCGGTAACGCCTAGGTCCGTCCCGGTGCCCTAGAAGCTATAGAACAACCCGCCGGAAATAACACTGCCTGAGTATTTCTGGAAAGGGTCGTTCGATTTATTATCGCTGTAAGAATAGGTAAGGCTCAGGGTCGCGTTCTTCGTCAGGTCATAATACACCGAGAGGCTGGCGATATAAGTCCTGTCGCTTTCCCTTGTGCCGCTGTCCGTCGTGATCCTTCTGTCCTTATATCTCGTGTATTTATAGACCAGGCTCGCGTCAAGATAGAACCTTTCCGTCATAAAGAACATAAGTGACGGCTTTATCCTGTACTGCCAGAAATCATAATATTCCCTGTACGTATAGTTGGAGTCGTTCCGGCTGTACTCGTTGCTCAGCCTCGCATACACCCTGTCGCCGCGTGCCGCCAGATTATACCTGACACGGTACCTGTCATCCGTCCTGTCGTTGTCCGATACCGTAAGATCATCCAGGACGACCTTGTTGTCCGGATACCATCTCTTTACATACTCGAACCCCAGCTCATGATAGCCCCAGTTAACGGGATAATGCCGCAGATAATTGGACAGCACTATACCCGAATAAGAGTTCTCTTTTTCACCGGGATACAGGAACTGATCGTATATTACCCGGCTTTTCAGAACAACATCCGTTATCACATCCAGGTCGAAACCTATATACGGGGCAATATCGATTATATTGTTGCTGTTCCGGTTGTAGTAAATGCTCTCGAACGTATCAACTCCCGCCATAAGCCTTACGCCGTCGAACTGTTTGTATTTTATATCCAGGTTCGCGGTGGTCTGGAGAAAAGCGTCTTCGTGTTTTTTCGAGTCCAGGTCGACATTACTGTCGTATCCCTGCTGGACATCGATGAACCCGCTTATTTCGGTCATATCGCCAAAAGACGGCGCTTTCGATGCGGCCAGCGCTTCCGGCACTTGAGCCGTGTCCGCGGACGCGTACCTGTCCTTCACGTCCTCGTCCAGGGCGAAAGACACCCGACCTGACGACAAGGCACAAAGTACTACCGTAAGCATAAACAAAATAACACGTTTATGTGATCTGAGCACGTCCACCTCCACTTTTGTTTAGGAACATCCTACTCCCCGACCTCTAGCCTGGGGGTCTCCACGTTCGAACTCGGACGATTATCCTTAATATCATCTATCCTTTTATTATCCCTCTTCTCCTGCACGCTATCCATGCGATTCTCCGTTAAATTGGAACGGGCCTCTCCAAGTCGCCCCATTTTATCGAATTTATTGCCTGGCCTGCCGTTATTACTGGATCTGGCTTTCTCCTTAAGCTTATTCATCTCATCGGCGGTCATCTTGACCTTAGTTCCGGGTTTCTCGAACCTTTTTACCGCAAGCTTATACCCCTGTTCGACCCACTTCTCGTCTTCCATGACGGACCCGTCCTGCTTTACGCCGCGGACAAAGACCGTACTTTCGAATACCTGCACACTGGTAGTATCATCGTGTACATCCATCCCAAAGTCGGTGCCTCTGGCTCCGCAGACAGCGTTCGGCGTTCTTACGCGGAACGCCTCGCCTTTTTTCAGGTTCCTGAGAAGGGCTATGAGCTCACCTTCCACAAGTTCTATTTTGTCGGAAGACGACAGTTTTATGACCACATCACTTTTCTCCCCGACCCTTATGGTATTGTTCTTAGCCCGGTCGAAGGCTATCTCCACATACGATTCCTTGCCCGTGACTATCCCGTAATCCGCGGAAAGGAACATACCCGGGGAACATGCCACGGCGGCATTCTGTCCGGCGGGCATGATCTTGACGTCGCCGGCGTAAGAAACGACTACCACCTTGTCCGCCATGGCCCACGCGCACATAGCTCCGCACACTATCAAGCAAACTGTCATAATGGATATTATGGTCTTCTTCATGATCATTCTCCTTTAAAAAGAAGTTTCCACGGATGTTTCTTAAGGTCGGCGCTGAATTCCTTGAAATTCTCCGTGGTATCCTCGAGGTTGGATACTATACTGTCCACACCCTTTTTGTTATCCGCCACCAGTTCTTTTACCTGTACCAGTATGTTATTAAGGTTATCGGCGATCATGTCGGCTTTTTTCATGATAAGCCTCATCTGCACGGGATCTTCGCTGGCTATTATACTCCCTGCTTCGGCGAATTTATCGGAAGTCCCGGGCGTTATACCTATATACGCGTCCCCGACGAAACCGGCAGTACCTATATACGCGGTGGAATCATTCCTCAAGCGGGCATCCTCATTGATCTCCAGCACACATTTCACCTTGGTTCCTTCCTCGTAAATGAATTCCAAGGCCTTGAGCCGCCCCACCTCCACGCCTGAAAGTTTCACCACGGCATCCGACTGGAGGTCCCCCGCGTAAACGAAATATGTTTCGACGGTATATGTCTTGCTCCTGAAATCGGCCGTTTTAATGAAGAACAGTACGGTTACAGCCGCCGCGAGCAAAATGACCATCCCGGCTTTTATCTCGTTAGGTATCCTCATATGCTATCTCCTTTTCGGTTTTTAAAGGATCATTCACTGCGTTAGTGTTTCCAGGTAATCGTCCTTCTGCTGGAAGAACCGTATCGGGCCGTCATAACTCCCGCTTATGAACTGCTGGACCATATCGTTCGCCGAGTTCTTTATTTCATCGGGAGTGCCTATCTCAAGCACACGTCCCTCATACAGCATCGCTATCCTGTCCGCTATCGACATAACGCTTTTCATGTCATGCGTGACCACGACACTGGTTATGGAAAGCTTCTTCGAAAGGTCTATGATCAATTTATCTATAACTGCCGCTACTATGGGGTCCAGCCCGGCGGTAGGCTCGTCATAAAAGACTATCTGCGGATCCATGGCTATGGCCCTGGCGAGACCGACCCTTTTTCTCATGCCACCGGACAACTCGCTCGGCATCAGGTCCTCAAACCCCCTGAGACCGACCAGTTCAAGCTTCATCTTCACAATGATGTCTATAACGCTTTTTTCAAGCCGTGTATGCTCCCTGAGGGGAAGACTGACATTTTCGGCGACGTTCATGGAATCAAAGAGCGCCGAAGACTGGAATGACATCCCTATCTTCTTGCGTACTTCGTCCAGTTCACCCCCATATGAATCCGTTATATCCTTCCCCAGAAGGAATACCCTGCCTGACGTAGGTTTAAGGTTCCCTATCATGTGCCGCAGCAGCGTGCTTTTCCCGCATCCCGACCCGCCCATTATTACAAAGGTCTCACCTCTGTACACCTCGAGGTTTATACCATTGAGGACGGTCCTGTTCCCGAACTTACGCACCAGTTCCTTTATCTCTATAAGTGTTTCTCTTCCTTCCATGTCCGTTCTCTCCTACATGTTGGCGAAAAAGAATATCCCGGTTATAAGACAATCGAACAGGATGATAAGTATGAAACTTATGACCACGCTCATGGTCGTCGATTTTCCGACTCCTTCGGCCCCGCCTGAAGTAGAAAGCCCGACATAACAGGATACCATTGATATCACTATTGCGAACATCCCACTTTTAACGAGTCCGGTCCATACATCCTTCCATGTCATGAAATTGAACGAGAACGTCAGATACCTGAACTGGTTGATCTTCAGGTTGAGCACCCCGACCAGCATCCCGCCCAGTATACCTGTTAGATCGCTTATTATCGTAAGACACGGCAACATTATAAAAAGTGCCAGGAAACGCGGGACCACAAGGAACCTGACCGGATCGAGCGCGAGCGTTTCCAGGGCCTCTATCTGCTCGGAGACCTTCATCGTACCGAGTTCCGCCGCGATCGCGGATCCCACGCGTCCCGCCACGACCAGGGCGGTGAATACCGGCCCAAGCTCACGGGCCATGCTAACGGCCACCATGGGCGCGACATATATGATAGCGCCCAGCTGTTTCAGCTGGTAAGCGCTCTGCATGGCTATGACAATGCCCGTAAAGAACGAAACAAAAAAAACTATGACCAGCGACTGCACCCCGGCGAACACCATCTGCTGGAAGATGCTCTGGCGGCTCGTAGCCTTTCCCCTGAAAACCCCGGTGAACAACCAGTTCAGGGTGTCCATAAAGAGAGCCAATACCCCGGTCATGGCGTCTGTCACGTTCATGGCGATCCGACCTAGCGTTGCTACTGGGTTCTTCATCCATATCCCTCTCGGCGTTAGAATGAGTTTATGGCGCTTGCCTCGTCCTGCACTATATCAAACAATTTGTTGAGCTTGGTTATCTCGAAAAGACCGGAGATCTTATCGGAAAGATCACTTATCTTCATCTTCCCGCCGTAAGACCTGAGGTTCTTGAGCACCTCTACCAAAGTAGCGAGTCCGGAACTGTCGATATAAGAAACTTCGCGAAGGTTCATCACGACCTTCTTCTGTTTACCCGCCATGGCCTTATCTATCTCTTTCTTCATTTCTGGTGACGTCTCTATGTCTATGTTCCCGGCTATCTTAAATACCGAAACGTCGCCCTTTTGTTCTAATCTTACCTGCATAAAACCCTCCGTCCCTCATTTTTATCACAGAACATCTTGACCATTCTGACCTTTTTCCCGTTATTCTCATATATGACCTCATCCATCAGTTTTTTGATAAGGAAAACTCCCCTTCCACCCTCTCTCAGGAGGTTACGTTCAAGGGTAGGGTCCGGCAACGAATCCGGATCGAACCCGCTACCTTCATCCTCAATGGATATGACCACATATTGCTCGCGCATATCGGCTTCCACTTTTACTTTTTTCCCGGGGTCCAACCGGTTTCCATGGATCATGGCGTTCCGCAGAGCTTCCTCGAAGGCCAGACGCACATCGAACACTATCTCCTCTTTCACTTTCATGTTCTTAAGTTCCTCGACCAGCTGTCGGCTTATATCCTTGAGCATGGCCACGTCATTCTTAAGAATAGCCTTTATCATGGTATTTTATTACTCCTTGTACACTCCAATGGACCTGTATTTCTCATACCTTTGATCGAGAAGCTCGTCTACCGGTATCGCGGCAAGTTCATCCAATGTGGTTAAAAGTGTCTTCTTGAGCTCCTCCGCGGCGGTAGTCGGGTTCCTGTGCGCCCCGCCCAGCGGTTCCTTGACCATCCCGTCGATTATCCCGAGCTTTATGAGTTCCGGCGCCGTAAGGTTGAGCGCTTCGGCGGCCGCGGGCGTCTTCGATCCCTCCCGCCACAATATCGCCGCACACCCCTCGGGTGATATCACCGAATAATACGCGTTCTCCATGACGAATATCCTGTCGCCGACGCCGATACCAAGGGCCCCGCCAGAACCACCTTCTCCTATGACCGTCACGATTATCGGCACCTTTATCCCGGACATCTCCCGCAGGTTATACGCTATAGCTTCCGCCTGCCCGCGTTCTTCCGCCCCGATACCCGGATAAGCGCCGGGCGTGTCTATGAACGCGACTATAGGAACATTATATTTTTCGGCCATACGCATGGCCCTCATCGCCTTGCGGTACCCTTCAGGATGGGCGCACCCGAAATTCCTTTCCAGGTTCTCTTTCATGTCACGCCCTTTTTGATGCCCCAGCAGCATTATCTTATGGTCATCTATCCTGGCAAGTCCGCATATCAGCGCCTTGTCGTCCGAAAAATGCCGGTCACCGTGTATCTGGATGAAGTCCGTTGTTATCATCCTTATATAATCCAGCGTATACGGCCTGTCGGGATGTCTTGAGAGCTGTACCCTCTGCCACGACGTAATATTGTCGAATATGCTCTTTTTGAGCTTCTCGAGCCTTTCGTTCAGGCGCTTGATCTCATCGGCTATGTCGATATTCTCGTCGCTGGTGAACTTCTTGAGTTCCGCGATCTTTTTTTCCAGTTCTACCACTGGTTTTTCAAAATCGAGTACTATACCCATATTAAGATGTTCCCGTCCCTTTCTCGTCTTTTGGGGCAGCTTCGGCCGTTTGCGGCGCCGGGATATCCCGCGGCCGGGCCTCGGTCCACATATCGTCCACGCTGTCTTTTATAACGACTTCCGTGCCGCTTGGGACTATGTTGAACAGTTCGATCACGTCCTTATTATACATACGCACACAGCCCTGTGTCACCTGGTTACCTATGGTACTTTCGTCCGACGTCCCATGTATCCCATAGCCCTGGGCCGAAAGCCCCATCCATCTTTCCCCAAGTTCGTATTCCTTGCTGTCGGGCGCCACTACCGCGTTCACTTTATACCATACTGGTTTCACCATTTTTTCTTCTATCTTGAACACGCCGACAGGCGTACTGTTGTCTTTCCCCGTAGATACCGTATACAGTTTGAAAGGTTTCCCGTCCTTCCTGAGAAGCAAACGGTTGTTCTTTTTGTCCACCAGTATCGAGAATTTCGCGATAACTATCTTGAGCTTCTGTCCTGGGTGTATCACGTCCCCCTGGAGACCATTGACCATCTTTATAAGGTCTATCGTTGTCCCGAACCTGCGCGCTATGGCAAAAAGCGAATCCCCGCTTTTTACCACATATTCCACGCTATCGCCGGTCATCCCGGGAGCCTTCAACGTATCCAGGCTAAGACCGCCAAGACGTTCTATGATCTTATCCGAGTTCTTTGTGCCGGGGAATTCGTCCAGCAAGCGGTTATAATAATACGTTTCCTTCTCAAGGTCGCCCATTTTACCGTACATCGCGCCCAGTTCATTAAGCGCAAGCTCCGCGTAACTTGACCCGGGGTATTTGTTGACGACCGTGATAAAAGCGGTTATGGCCTTCTGGTCATCCTTCGCTTTCATTGAATCAACGGCCCGGTTATATATCAACCTGGCTTTATCGACCTTGTTCTCACAGAATGTCCTGGGACTTTTATCCATCGTCAGGATGAACGATATGGCTGTCAGGGTAGCGGCGATAAGGACCGCCGCTATCAATATGATCCTTCTCTTGTCCAATCCGGTCCCTCTCTTAAACGAAATAATGTATCAAAAAAGCCACGGCTATCCCTATACCTATTCCGGCAAATACCTGTATCGGGGTGTGCCCGACAAGCTCTTTAAGCCGGTCTTCCTGTATCCTGTGCTTCCAGAATATGTCGTCCATCATCTTGTTCAATATCTCCGCCTGTTGCCCTGTAGCCCTTCTTACCCCCTGCGCGTCTGAAATGACCACTACGGTGAACATGAGGGTTACGGCGAAAAGAGCGGTCCCGACCCCTTCGGTCAAACCTACTGCTGTTGCCATAGCCGTAGCTCCGGCGGCATGTGAACTGGGCATCCCGCCGGTCCCCACGAACCACTTGAAATTGAACCTCTTCTCCCGAAGGACACCCGCTACCACTTTAATGGTCTGCGCGGTGAACCACCCGAAAAAGGTTATCGCTACAACTTGGTTATGGACGAACTGTAAAAATATATTTTCTTCTCCCATATGCCTCCACGGGATATAACACATTATTGCACAGCGGGTTACAACGCTTGCTGGACTGGTTTAGTGAATTATATTATATCTTAATATAAATTGCAATATAATACCTCTTAAGCTGGCCTTCGCGCCTTACCGGATAGGTACGTTCTTCCCTACCCCCGGGGGTACCCGATAAGGGCCAGGGCTTCCGACCTCGTCTTCTGGCTTGTCCTGAATATCCCCTTTACGGCACTAGTGGTCGTTACCGTACCCGGCTTTTTCACTCCCCTCATGCTCATGCACAGATGTTCCGCCTCTATTACCACAAGTACGCCTTTGGGGTTCAGTTTGTTCATTATGGCCGAAGCTATCTGCGTCGTAAGCCTTTCCTGCACCTGGAGTTTCCTGGACAGGATATCCACCACCCTGGCGATCTTACTAAGCCCGGTTATACGGTTCTCCGAGGGTATATACGCCACGTGTGCCTTCCCCAGGAAGGGCACTAGATGATGTTCACATACGGAATACAGCGGAATGTTCTTCAGGAGGATTATCTCATCGTGCTCCTCTTCCTCAAAGACCACCTTTATCTCTTCCTCGGCGTTCCTGTTCATGCCGAATAATATCTCCTCATACATGTCGGCTACACGCCTTGGGGTCTCCCTGAGACCTTCTCGGTCGGGATCATCCCCTATCGCTTCAAGTATATCCCTTACGGCTTTCCTTATCTTTTCCTTATCCATGACTTCTCCTTGCTCTTGATGGGCGCCCGCGTGGCGGAGTCCCGAAGTACACATCATTTCCCGATACAGAACGACGAGAATATCCGGTCCAGGACCTCATCGTCCGCGGTCTCCCCCGTTATCATGCCTAGATGATACAACACGTCGTTAAGATCGCTCGACACGAGCTCTCCGTTATATCCTTCCCCGGAATGGCCTACAGCCCTTTCCAGACAAGAATACGCGCTTTCCAACGACTGTTTGTGCCGTATATTCGTGACCATGCGCGCGCCGGTCGTATCCTGCCCGGGCCCGGCAAGAGCCTCGGCTATAGCGTCTTCCAGGGCCTCCAGGCCCGTCCGGCACAGCACGGATACACGTAATATCCCGCGGCCGAACGCCTTCTCCGCTTTCCCGGTATCCAGCGCGGGAGGAAGATCGCACTTATTAGCGGCTATGACCATGTTCTTTTCTTTTATCCGGTCGAATATCTCCATATCCTTCTCGTCCAGGGGCCTGGACATATCAAGCATGAACACCACCATATCGGAAGAGACCAGCTTCTCCATGGACCTTTTTATGCCTTCCAGTTCCACCCTGTCCTTCGTATCCATAATGCCCGCGGTATCCGATATCCTTGTCTTCACCCCCGCTATTTCTATTGACTCTTCCACGACATCCCGCGTTGTCCCCGCTATGGGGGTGACTATTACCCTGTCATGCCGCAAAAGGGCGTTCATCAGGCTGGACTTACCCACATTTGGCCTGCCACAGATAACAACACTGGCCCCGTGCCTTAATATCATGCCCTTATCGGCAGTATCAAGCATACCCCCGATATCAGACTTGACCTGTTTTATCTCACCCGAGATGCCGCTTGTCTCGGGGAACTCCACGTCCTCGGCGGAAAAATCCAGGGTAAGCTCTATTTTGGAGATAATATCCAGTATCCTGTCCCTGATCCTGTTTATCTCCCCGGAAAACCCGCCACTCATGTGTTCAAGGGCTATTTTGCCCGATATCTCTGTCTCTGACTGTATAACGTCCAGTACGGCCTCCGCCTGCGACAGGTCAAGTCGGCCGTTCAGGAACGCTCTTTTAGTGAACTCCCCGGGTTCGGCCAATCTAGCGCCGTTGGACATGCATAGCTCAAGCACTTTTTTCAGGGGCGCCTTCCCCCCGTGGCAGTTTATTTCCACTACATCCTCGGTGGTATAACTTCTGGGCGCCCTCATGACCACGGCCAGCACTTCATCTACGATATGTCCGGACTTCGGGCACCTGATATGTCCGTAACGCACCGAATGGCTCGGGACAGACGATAGCTTACTCCCTGCAGGGCCGTGGAACAACCTGTCCGCCACAAGCAACGCGTCCTTGCCGCTTATGCGCACTATACCGATCCCCCCACTGCCAATAGGCGTGGAGATAGCCGCTATAGTGTCCCCGTCCACTGTCCCTATTCCTCGACGCCGCATTTTTCTCTCCTGAGGACCATCTCCCGTATCTCCCCAACCAGGAAAAAAGAACCCGTGACAACGATAAGGTCCTTTTTGCCTGCCCGGGAAAAAGCCCGCCCCATGGCCTCCCTGGCATCCCCGGTCATTATCACATCATTCACACCACTTATATATCCCCTTATTATTGATGGGTCCATGGCTCTTTTGACAGAAGCTTTCGTCAATATCACGGTGTCAGCCAGTCCTCCCAGCCCATCGCAAAAACGCCTTACATCCTTATCGGACGACAACCCGACCACCAGTATAAGCCGGTCGTACTTCATGATGCTCTGTATCGACCGTTTCAGGACCTCGGCGCTGTGTCCGTTCTGGGCTCCATCTATAAGCATCACGGGATCACGCGTTATGACCTCGAACCGGCCGGGAATGAAAGCTTTTTCTATGCCTGATATTACCTGTACCGTTCCAAGCCCCTTCCCGCCCGCGAATTCCTCACATGCCCCCACGGCCAGGGCGGCATTCTCCGGCTGGAACATCCCGGCCAGGCCGGTGATACAATCATTGTAGACAGCGTAAGATGTCCTTATATCGAACCTGGAACCGGTGCTGGTCCGCTCTTTTATCGTCCAGGCCATATCTTCACCGGCAAAACGCGGCCGTATGCCCTGCTGGTCACATCGTTCCTCTAACACCTTTCTGGCTTCCGGCATCTGGATGGCACTCACACATCTGGTCCCTTTCTTTATTATCGCGGCCTTTTCCCCCGCTATCGACCCGAGGTCTTTACCAAGGAACTCCATATGATCGTAGCTTACCGGTGTAATGACGCATACTGACGGCATGATCACATTGGTAGCGTCATACCTCCCGCCCATACCGACCTCGAGAACAGCCGCGTCAACGTCCCTGTCCCGGAAATAAAGCATGGCTATCAAGGTGAACGCCTCGAAGTACGATATCCCGTCCCCGTTCAAGGCTTCAATTAAACACCTGGTCATCCGGCACATATCTTCTTCGGATATATATTCCCCTTCGACCACGATCCTTTCCCTCGGGTCCGATATGTGCGGCGAGGTAAAAAGACCTGTTCTTTTCCCGGAAGACCCAAGAATGGACGCTATGTAAGTGCATACGGACCCCTTGCCCTTGGTCCCGGCCACATGGATACTCTGATATCCCCTTTCGGGAGACCCCAGGTGTTCGAGTATACGCGTCACCTTATCCAGCCTGAAAGGATATCGCGCCGTACCGGCTCTTTCGTAATTCGAAAGGGAATCGAGAAAAGTCAAGACATCCTGATAATTACGCATTTTAAATGTGGGCCTAATGTTTGAAGTGCCTCATCCCGGTAAATACCATCGGTATACCGAAAGCATCGCACGCGTCTATTACTTCCTGGTCGCGGATGGACCCTCCCGGCTGTATAATACCGGCTATTCCGGCATTATGGGCTTCCTCAACGGAATCAGCCTTTGGAAAGAACGCGTCACTGACCATGACCGACCCCTTTGCCCTCGGACCGGCTTTACGTATGGCTATCATAGCGGAATCCACCCGGGACATCTGCCCCGCTCCTATCCCGACCGTAGAGGTTCCCTTGCAAAGGACTATAGCGTTACTTTTTACATACTTTATGATCTTCCACCCGAAAAGCATCGATCTTATCATGTCCTCGGTCGGCGTTTTTTTCGTGGCGACCTTGAGCTCCGCCCGGGCGATCTTCCCGTTATCCCGATATTGTACCAGCATCCCTCCGGGTATTTTTTTGATATCCAAAGGTGTTCTACCGTTCTCCGCGCGCACCAGGTCGCACCTGACCACCCGCAAGTTCTTCTTGGCGGAGAAAACACCAAGGGCTTCCTTGTCGAAATCCGGGGCTATTATACATTCGACGAAATCCGCTTCGCTCATTATCACGCCGGCCGTCTTTCCGTCTATATCGCGGTTCGCCCCGATTATACTGCCGAACGCGCTCAGCCTGTCACAATCGAGCGCGGACAGATATGCCCGTGGTATATCCTCATCCGCCGCCAGACCGCATGGGTTGTTATGTTTCACTATGCTCACCGCGGGACTCTCGATAGCGCTTACCATCTCCAGTGCCGCCGAGAGGTCCATTATGTTGTTGAAGGACAGCTCTTTGCCCTGTAATTTTTCCGCGCCGGTAAGACCGCGGCATTCGGATATATCGTCCGCGTAGAAAGCCGCCGGCTGGTGCGGGTTCTCCCCGTAGCGAAGTCCGGATACCTTTTTCAGGTTGATGCTCATGGTCTCGGGAAGGGGGCCGCTATCCTCAGGCCGGGTATCACCCTGACCGGAAAGATATTCAAAGATCGCCTTGTCGTATCCCGCCGTCAACTTGAAAACACGTTCGGCCAGTTTACGTAAAGTACCTTCCCCGATCTCTCCCCCGGAAGACAACATCTCGGCGAGTATACCCTTATATTGCTCCGGGGAACTTACGACCGCCACATATTTATGGTTCTTAGCCGCGCTCCTCAGCATGGACGGTCCGCCTATATCTATGTTCTCTATGGCTTCTTCCAGCGTGACCCCTTTTCTGGCCACGGTGCTCTCGAACGGATAGAGGTTCACGACCACCATATCGATCGGCAATATACCTGCCTTTTCAGCCTGGGCCTTATGGTCTTCATTATCCCGGACAAAAAGGAGCCCCCCATGTATCTTTGGATGGAGCGTTTTGACCCTGCCGTCCATCATCTCGGGAAAACCCGTATGATCAGAGACCTCCGTAACGGCTATGCCCTGTTTCCTTATAAGATCGGCCGTACCACCCGTGGAAAGTATCTCCACACCCAGGTCGTCCAGTCCTTTCGCCAGCTCATCAAGCCCGCTTTTATCCGATACGCTTATCAATGCCCTTTTTATCCTGGCCATCTCTCTCCATTCGTTTTCCCGGGCCGCCCGGGTCAGACCCGCAGCGCCTTTATCTTCAGCCTCAACATTTCCACATCTTTCTTGAGAGCGTCCATGCCCTCAAGCGTGTTCTCTTTCTTTTTCATAAGGTCCGCAAGCCTGTCGTTCCATGTCTGGAGTTCAGACTGGGTAAGGGACAGGTTCTCTTTCTTGCCAAGAAGCGCCTCTATCTCTTTTATATCCTTCATGATGTCGTTCAGCTCAAGGTCCTTTATCCGGTACCCGCTCCTGGCCTCCATCAGTTCCTTTTCAAGCTGCCTGAT